>SXHM01000088.1 GCA_005773695.1 Bacteroidota bacterium | reverse complement strand
GGTTGAAATACTTGCATTCCTTTGTTTTTTATTCTGTAATTTATTTCGGTATCCTCTCCTACTCCTGGATGGCGATAGCGCTCATCAAAACCATTAAGGTCCAATAGGTCATTTTTTGAAATGGAAAAATTGCAGCCTAGAATTTTCTTTTTATAAGTTCCGAGAAGTATATTAATTGCAGTTGAATTTAGATGTATTCCCTTTTCAACATCTTTTGATTTACCTGCAATACTGTTCTGAAGCAAACTCAGAAAGAAAGATTGTTCAAGTATTCCGTTTTTTATCTTTTCAGGACTTAATTCTTTTGAAATATGCTCAGACATATTCACTCTTCGTCCTGCAAGCACTCGATTTTCTTTGCTAAGCCGCAAGTGGTCTTCAATAAAACGGTGATGCGGAATGCAATCTCCGTCAATAAAAATAATGTAGGGACTTCGGCTTGCCAGAATTGCTTTGTTAAGCATAACGGTTTTCCTGAAACCATTATCCGGATGCCAGAGATGTTGAATGTTTAATAATGATTTTGCCTGAAGTTTTGGTATTTCATCCAATACTGACGAAGATGAACCATCATCTGCAATTATTACTTCAAACTGTTTAAAAGTTTGTCGTTCAAGTGCTGCAAGAAGCAACTTTAACCACTCAATTTTGTTATAGAATGAAATAATCAGGGATGCATTGAACATGATAAAGCTGTTTTTCAGCCTTTCACCTTCTTCCCTTTTTTATATTCGCCCAACACAATAACTTCTTTGCTTTTGCCATATTCTTTAACGGCATCCATCATCTCTTCTTTGGTATCACGTCTTATCTTGATACCTGTTTGTGCTCCTTTATTGCGGACTTCAATATAATATCCATCTCTGAAATCTATCGGTCTGGTTGGCGGACGTCCCATAATTTTTCTTTTATAATTGTTTTAATAAAACACCTATTAAAGGTGTTTTGTTTTTCAGGACATAAATTAACAAAAATATTTGACACAGAATACAAAAAAAATTAATAAAGATCACCTTTTATCGCAGCCTTTTCTTATCCAAAACCAAATTATTCGGACAAAATATCACTACCTTGCATTTGAAATACTGCTATATTTTTCTTCCTGCGATTTGAATGATGACAACCAAAACGGTGGTTTTTCATTGTTCTTGAGGGCAACAATAGATGGCGCTTTATGGGATGCATCGCCAACATCAGTGGTAGCATCTTTAAACACCAACGGAGTCCAGTATCTGATAAGTATAGATGGCAACCTTGCCACAGATAACGAATATTTTATTCTTGAATCTCCTCCATTGAGAGCGTTTACAACAGACACCACTATCGTATCAATAGGTATGGCAGGCATCAAGCAATTTCATCGTAATTCACAAACATGGACATCTGTAAACGGAAGTCTTACCGTTCATCAAGCCTGTGCAAGTATACAGCGGTAATACAGCGGAACTTTTTCGGGTAGTTTTTTTAACCCGGCAGATAATACCACCTTAACAATCACCAGCGATGAGTTAATGGCGCAGGGTATTTTTTAAGAGAGACTGTTTAAACTTTCTTTATAGTCACCGGGAACAAAACCCAATATTTCTAAGTCTTTAGAGAAGTCAAACGTTCTCAGTGCCTTTAATCCAAGTAGGTTTTCATTGCCAACTCCTGTGTTAATTCTTAAGAATTTTGTAAACGAAAGCAGATTCTCCATCAAGGAATAAGAGATGTTAAACATCAGAACTTTTTTGTTCAGTACCCGTGCAAGCTCTTTGTAAAAATCGTGGTAAAGAACAGGCGTTGGTTCGGCAACGGTAAATGTTCCGTTCAGGTTTTGGGTGATGATGATTTCCGTTGCTTTCAATACATCTGAAATATATACAGTGTAGAGTGGTTGCTTGCCTCCGTCAATAAGCGGAACAATTCCTTTTGACTGAATATGCTTTACCATTTCCAGAAACAAACCTCCTTTCCCGATCACCAATCCGGGGCGGATAACGGCATCGTCCGCACCGCAAAACTCTTTTTCTAATTGTAATTTTTGTTGTCCGTAAGCAGAGCGTGCAGCAGGATGTGCCGACATGCTGCTGAAGAAAATATTTTTCTTTACCCCTGCATTGTGTGCGGCTTGCAGCAACCGTTTGGTACCTTCTATGTTGGTGCTTTTTGTTTCTTCACCTTTTAAGTATGCACAGTGAATAAACACTGTTGCATCTTTAAAAAGACCAGTATCGGGATTAGTTTCAAGATTGAATAGTCTGTATTCAACATCTTTTATAGCAGCAGTAGGAATAGTTCTGCAAAAACCAATTACGCGATAACCCTGCTGAACAAAATGAGCACACAACTCCGAACCGATGAAACCGGTAGCGCCTGATATTGCTATTGTTTGCTTCGCATTCATTTAGCTTTGTTTCAATGCGTTTTGTGCAACGTTGTGAGCATTTGCCATCAGGCTTAGCGTTAATCCTTTTGCAGGAAGAAAGCGAAAGCCAGAACCATCTGCAACAAAGATATTTTTAGTTCTGTGCAGCTTTCCATCTGGTGAAAGCGAAAAAGGTTTTCCTTCTTTTTCAAAGGGAAGAACTCCTGAGTAATGAATGCTGGAGCCCATTCCTGGGTCAATCATTTTTACGGGATACGCACCGAGTTTGCTCATTGCTTTCTTAAACAAGTTGTTGCGGTCACTGATTTTTTTCTTCTCGTTTTCGCTTAACAGGTATTCTGCCTGCAAACTGTCGCCTGTTATTTTTGAAGTGTCTTTCCGGAGGCTGAGTGATTTTCTTCCTCCGCTTTTTTCGGGATGAAAGAGGCCCATGATAACAAATGCAGGCATAAGATAATTCATAAGCGAAATTCCATCGCGGAAGTTAACGGGCGCTTCTTTGATGATGCGGAACAGCATCAGCGATTTGTAGCTGTAGAGCGAAGCCATGGCGATGTCATCGCCCTGCATATTGTTATCGTGGAAGAGTGAAAGTTGCGCAAAGCCCGAAGTATTGCGCTCAAACGTTTTGCCCAATTGTGAAAAGTTGATGCAGGGAAAATAAGCGTAAGGATTGCAGAGCAACGGCAGTGTTTGATTTTCTTTAGGCGATGAGCCCAGCACAATACGCGCTGTGCTCAGCACTCCGGGAGCAAGCACCAGTTTTTGTGTACAAAAAATCTCATCTTCATTTTTCTCTTTGTTCCAGGTTATGATTTCCACATCACCGTTTTCGAGTTCCTTGAACTGCTTAACGATAATGCCGCCTTTATACGAGAAGTTGTTTTTCTTTTTTAGTTCGTTTACAGTGATCCAGGGGCGGTAGGCACTCTGGTCTTTATCGGAATAGAAGTCTAAGTCTTTGGGATCATAGGCTTTGCGATGGTCTTTATCTTTTGTAATTAATGCTAGTGCGGTTCTTCCGAGGAAGAAATTATTCTGCGTGAACCATTCTTTTTTGCGGTCATAGTTTATTCTCAGTTTTTCCTGATTGCTGTCGACAGAAGCCGGTGGCATGATGTTATGAAGGTGTGCAGTGGTATAGGCAGTAATGTCGTCCTGTGCACCCGAGATGCCGATGCGGTTGGCAACGGTTTGGTAAGCTGCTTTCATTTTTGCAGCATCAAGTCCTGCTGCCTCCAATTCTTTATCTGTAAAAACGCAGGAGCCGAGTCCCCAGCCATTGCCCAAGCCACCGTAGGCAAGACTTTCTACCGGAAAGAAGGATTGTGAAACAATTTCAAGAAATTTCTCCACTTCCTTTACCATGTATTTGAGCGGAGGCGTTAGTTGTGAGCCGCTGCCAATGTTAGCCCATGAAATGCTTTCAAATTTTTTGCCGAGCAGGTAGTCGCTCTGGGTTTCTTCGGTCTGGCGGATGGCGGTGAAATCTTTTTCTGGAATAAGATTTTCGTAGTTATCATCGGTATTTCCGGCATCGAGCATCAGCACTTTTACACCGGCTTCTACCAATGTTTGTGCAGCCATTGCGCCTGTGCAACCCGAACCAACAACGATAAATGGATGCACTTCGCTCATATCAGTTTTACGATTATAACACCGCACACACCGGTGAAGGAGGCACGTATTCCGTGGAAAAAGAACGGAAAGAAACTTTGTCCTCGCTTTTCATTCATGGAAGAAGAAAGCAGGGGAAAGTGTTGTGGCTGCGTTTCGAGGATGCAGAGAATGATATAGATATTTTTGCGGTAGTGCGAAAGCGGTTGTGTGAGTGCCAGGCCACCATCAATAAAGGGAATGAGAAATGGGAAACGCTGGGAGATCTTGTGTAAACGATTTTCTTTTTTGCTGAATTCTAAAGGATGATTTACGATTGCCGCACGGTATAACTCCAACGAACGGGCATCAGGATTTTTTCCGCTGAGGTAACGGAAATAGATTTCAGGCTGCATTTTCATTCTCGCTTGATTGTTGCTTGGCGCGCATATTGGCCAGTTCCTGCGTAAGGCGTTTGTTTTGGTCCTGCAACTTTGACACTACTACCGAAAGATGTAGGAGGTAAATTAATATGGCGGCAATGGCAGCGGTGAAAATAAGGTTGGGCGGGTCATACACCTGAAGAAAATGGCTGATGGTTTCGAATCCTTCACGCCAAAACGAAAAGACAACAAGAAAGAGTGTACTGAAAATCCATACGATAGCGTATTCTTCGCGCAGACGGCCTTTGATGATGAGGCGAGCAATGAAGAGGAGCAAGAGAACGCTGAGGATGATGGTGATGATTTGTATGCGAGGCATGGGCAGGATTATTTGGGTGATTTCAATCTCAAATATGTAAAAAAAATCGCCAGCGTAACCTTAAACATATAATAAACCGAGCTCGCTGTGTTGATGGACGAAACCCCACCCTGCCTCTCATTCATCTGCACCGCAAACTCACCGATGTTAAGATTGTTTACCGCATACAGCACAATAGCTTCGGGTTCGGGATACTCATCAGGATAATATTCACTCACAATTTCCAGGGCCCTGCGGTTAAGCATACGCATACCCGAGGTAGAGTCTTTTATACTAACGCCTACAAGCCATTTATTCAGATGATGAAAATAATTGATTCCCATTCTACGAGCAAGCGTTGACTGAAAACCTTCGTTGATAAGAAAGCGGCTGCCGATAATAACGTCTAAGTTTTTTGATTTCAGCTCATCCAGCATGCGCGGAATGTATTCGGGCGGATGTTGTCCGTCACCATCAATTTGTATGGCATAGTCAAAACCGTTTTCAAGCGCATAAAGAAAACCCGTTTGCACCGCACCGCCAATACCTAGGTTAACAGCAAGGTGAACTGGAATGCAATCTGCTTTGTCAATCAGTTCGCCTGTGCGGTCTTTTGAGCAATCGTTAATAACAAGCGGAATATAGCGCGCTTCCGAAGCAGCAGTATTCAGCGCATTCACCGAAGCAATCACCGCTTCAATAGCACTTTCTTCGTTGTAAGCAGGAATGATGACGGCTATCTTCTGCTGCATAGTTTATATCAATCCTTCGCGAAGCAAATCATGTAAGTGAATAAAGCCCGCGAATTTTTCGTTTTCTGTAACAACCAGTTGCGAGATGTTATGGTCGCGCAAAATTTTCAGTGCATCTACCGCCATTGCATCTGAAGAAATAGTTTTAGGATTTTTGTTCATGATGTCGGCAGCTTTCAGGTTGCCGATGTTTTCTTCGCGTTCCATCATTCTGCGCAAATCACCATCGGTAATAACTCCCGCCAGTTTTTCTCCGTCAAGCACAGCCGTTGCGCCAAGGAGTTTGGATGAAATTTCGAGGATGGCAGTTTTTATGCTGTCGCCTGCATTAACTTTTGGCGTTGCATTGTTCTTATAGATGTCTGCAACGGTGAGGTAAAGTTGTTTGCCCAAAGCTCCACCCGGATGAAAACGTGCAAAGTCTTTACCAGTAAAATCTCGACATTTTAAAAGGCAAACTGCGAGCGCATCACCCAGCGCCATTTGTGCCGTAGTACTGGAGGTAGGCGCTAAATTATTAGGACAGGCTTCTTTTTCAACCGAGGCGTTCAACACATAATCAGCTTGCCTGGCAAGAAATGAATCAGTGTTACACACTAATGCTATCAGTTTATTTCCGCTGCTTTTTAATAATGGAACCAAGACTTTTATTTCAGGAGAGTTTCCGCTTTTAGAAATGCAGATAACCACATCATCGGTTTGTATGGTTCCTAAATCGCCATGCACCGCATCTGCAGCATGCATAAAACCGGCAGGTGTTCCCGTAGAATTAAGAGTTGCTACAATCTTATTGGCAATAATAGCACTCTTCCCAATTCCGGTTACCACCACTCTTCCTTTGGAATAAAAGATAGTTTCAACAGCCTTTACAAAACCCGAATCGATTAACGGCAAAAGGTTTCGCACGGAATCTGACTCTATAGTTAAAGTTTCACGGGCTATTTGTATGAGTTCATCGGCACTTTTCACGGGCAAGTAGAATTTTAAAAAAAATGTTTGATTGAAATGAATGTAATTTTGACAAAAGACCTACATTAGCATTTGCAAAAATCAAATTTGCACAAAAGTATTTAATAAACTATACAAGAAATGAACGTTGAATTAGAAGTGCCGTTGGCAGATTATCTGGAAAAGTATTTTGGTTATAAAACATTTAAAGGTGCTCAGGAAGCAATTATTAATAATGTGCTTGCCAACAAAGATACATTTGTAATTATGCCTACTGGAGGTGGAAAGTCATTGTGCTACCAGCTTCCGGCATTAATAAAACCAGGAACAGCCATTATTATTTCACCGCTTATTGCCCTTATGAAGAACCAGGTTGATGCTATCCGCAACTATGGCTCAGAGGTTGGTATTGCCCACTTTCTTAATTCATCGCTTAACAAAGCCGAGATTACCAAGGTACGTGAAGATGTAACTGCAGGAAGAACAAAAATGCTGTACGTGGCTCCTGAATCGCTCACTAAGGAAGAGAACGTTGAGTTTTTTAAAAAAATAAATGTATCGTTTGTAGCTATTGACG
>SXHM01000087.1 GCA_005773695.1 Bacteroidota bacterium | reverse complement strand
AGTTGAAAGTATTATTCTTAATCGTGCAACCCGTTCACTTACCTTGTATTTTCAGATGATAGGGCGTGGTTCGCGCGTTATTCCGGGTAAAAAAGAATTTACAGTTATTGATTTAGGTAATAACCTCAGTCGTTTTGGATTATGGGAAGATGAAGTGGATTGGGCTGCTGTTTTCCGAAACCCAGAAGCCTATTTATTGAATCTGCGCAGTGATGAGGAAATAGAACTACAGTACCGTTATGAAATGCCGGAGGATTTGAAGGCTAAGTTCAGCAAAACGGAGGTTATTGATTTTGATATAAAAGAAGCACACAAAGAAGCGTTGCGGCAAAAACAACGTCCTAAAATAGTAATTGAACGTTCGATTGAACAGCATGTGAAAATGTGCGTTGAAAATAGTTCTGATATTGAAGGTGCGCTGGAATTGGCTCACTTGCTGAAAGAAGAAATTGATTTTCGTGTTCGTGTTTACACTCGTTGTCTTGGCAAAGCTTCACCAAGTTATGTTACCTGGTTGCAGGATGACTATTATCGAAAATTAAAGCAGCAGCTTGTAAGACTTGTTTCTCCTCTTATTGAATTTCATGAAGAGGAAATAGTAGAAGAGCCGGAACCTTTGGATATTATTTCAACTGACATCACAGAAGAAATTCAAGAAGAACTGAATTCTGATTTGAATACTGAAATATAATTTCAGTATTTACCAATAATTTCAGTATTAAATAAGTTCATCAACTTTTCTGCTTCCGTTAATTTGTTGGAAGGCACCGGTACGCGAACCTGTTCGTTAGTTTGGCCTTTGCGTGTGTTCCAGATTACAGTAAATTCAAGTATTTGCGGAGTTTCGTCTTTCAGTAATTCTAATTTCGAGAGTGTTTTAAGTTCATCATTCAGGGTGTGATACGTTCCGTTAATCAGAATTGATTTTGCAGAAATAATAACATCTCCGGGCTTTGAGGAATTTGCATTACGAGCATTGTATGCAATAATAAAACGTATAAAAGTAATAAGTCCGCCTACGCTAAAACAGGTTATGAAAGCTGCAAGATGTCCCATTTCTCGGTAACCGGATAGCAGCAAGGTGCCTATTCCTACAATCAAAAGCCAGACTACTAAAGCTTCACGTATCCGAAAGTTGAATTCCTTTTTTGTGAATGTTTTCCATTCTTCATCAGAATAAGTCCAGTGGGCAAGAAGCGTGTTTTTTTCAGGAAAAGGTTTTGTAGCTTGTTCGCGAACTGATTGTATGGCAACGTCAATATTCAATGGGTTTTTAACAGCTTGAACCAGTTCCTTTTCATCCCGTGTAGTATCATCAATTTTTTTCTTTGCACCGAAAAACATGGTAATTCCTCCATAAATCATCATGCCTCCTGAAATGGCTAAAACCCATAGTACACCGCGAATCCAGTTATCCATTTCATCGCCCGAAAGAGCGCCCGATAATCCGACAATTGCGCAACAGAAACCAAGCATTGCAATAAAAATTCCAAGTGCCATTGAAATTGCCTGACCTGTGTTGTTTGCCATTTGTTGAATATCTTGCACCAAATTTATGATTAATATTTCCGAACTTAAAAAAGCAGCTTCAAACAGAAAAGAAGAGCACAAAAAGCTTCTTGCTGTTATGAAAAAGAAAAATAGTAGTGATGTAGATAAGGTTTTTCAACGCCTGCATGACGAAGCATTTGAAAAGATTAATTGTCTGCAATGCGCTAACTGTTGCAAAACTACCAGTCCTATTTTTTACCAGCGAGATATTGAAAGGCTGTCAAAACATTTTCGCATTCGTCCTTCGGAATTTATTGAGCAGTATTTACATATTGATGAAGACAATGATTATGTGCTGAATTTTACGCCCTGTCCTTTTTTAGGTGATGATAATTATTGTAGTGTTTACGATAATCGTCCAACAGCCTGTCGTGAATACCCGCATACTGACAGGAAGAGAGTTCAACAGATTTTTAATCTGACATTGAAAAATGCTTCGGTTTGCCCTGCTGTGTTTGATATTTTAGAGAATATAAGAACTGCAAAAACGTGAAAATAATCACCACTTCAGACGGATCGCATTCTGTTTTTTCTGAACAATTTAATGCTGATTATCATTCCAGGCATGGAGCTATTCAGGAATCGCAGCATGTTTTTATTAAGAGCGGATTGCAGCATTTCCTTCTGAATAAACAACCTGAAAAGTTGAGGATTTTTGAAATGGGTTTTGGCACGGGATTAAATGCATTTCTCACTTTTCTTGAAATGCAAAACACTATTGTAAATGTTGATTACACAGCAGTTGAAGCTTTCCCGCTTATTGAAGAAGTTTATGCTTCATTGAATTATCCTGAATTACTGAACACTGATAATAAAAAGGCTTATTTTTTGAAAATGCACGAATGCGAATGGAACAACTTTTGTACTATATCATCAAAATTCGCGTTAAGAAAAGTAAAAACTCAGCTACAAACTTTGAATCACGACCGCAACTATCATCTTGTTTTCTATGACGCATTTGCTCATAGTGCTCAACCCGAATTATGGGAAACTGAAATATTTCTTCAACTTAATAATACTATGGAGCAAGGTGGAATTTTGGTTACCTATTCTGCAAAAGGGCAGGTGAGGAGAAATCTGATGTCGGCAGGTTTTTATGTAGAACGCATTCAGGGACCGCCCGGAAAACGCGAAATGTTGCGAGCAATTAAACCTCTATCTTTGAAAGCTTAAAATAATGAAAAGGATTAAGAATATATTCATTTTATTGGCTATAGTGCTGCTTTCGTTTGCTGTAAATGCACAACAGAATAAAACCGATGAAAGAGGACTGAAACAAGGCTTGTGGAAGACCTATCATGAGAACGGAAAAGTGAAATACGAAGGCGAGTTTAAAGATAATTTTCCTGTTGGATTATTTCGTCATTATTACGAAACAGGACCATTGAAAATGACTGCCAATTATTTTAACAATGGAAAATCGGCTTCTACTTATATCTATTATCCAAATGGAAAAATTGAAGCAGCCGGACTTTATTCTGACCAAAAGAAAGATAGCCTTTGGCGTTATTATAATGAGCAGGAACAGTTGATAGGAGAGGAGTTT
>SXHM01000086.1 GCA_005773695.1 Bacteroidota bacterium | reverse complement strand
TGCACGCAACTCGTGCTGCTATTGCAGAAGGTATCATCCCTGGTGGAGGCGTTGCTTACATCCGTTCCGTTGAAGCCTTGGATAAAATGACAGGAGATAATGATGATGAAACTACAGGTATCGCAATTGTTCGCAGAGCAATTGAGGAGCCATTGCGCCAGATTGTTGCTAACGCAGGTGGTGAAGGTTCTATCGTAGTTCAAAAAGTAAAAGAAGGAAAAGGTGATTTCGGATACAATGCCCGCACTGATGTGTATGAGCATTTGTTGAAAGCCGGAGTTATTGACCCTACTAAAGTTGCACGTGTAGCTTTAGAGAACGCTGCTTCTATCGCAGGAATGTTGCTCACAACTGAGTGCGTACTTGCTGACGAGAAAGAAGAAGGTGCACCTGGAGGAATGCCGGGTGGCATGCCAGGTGGAATGGGTGGAATGGGTGGAATGATGTAAGCCTTTTCTCTCTTGAGGTTGAGTATTTCAGCCCCGCCAAACGTAAGTTTGTCGGGGCTGTTTATTTTACTTCCTCCCGAAAATATTCTCCGGCCTGAAAGGTGAACTATCACTGTGCATTTTAATCGCTTTGCGCGAAAGAACAATTACCACAATCAACGTGATAAGCGCACCGAATGCAATTACCGGCACTTCGTTTACAAACAAACAAAAGTCATAAGCGCCATGGAAAAAGGTTGCTGCAATTATGCCGGTGATTAATAAAGATTTTTCGCGTTGAGGATTAAATTTTGCCAACCCTGCAAAATAACCCATCATGACTGCGTTGGCGGCATGGGCCGGAACAGCGGTAAACATGCGCATCAGACCAACACCTATCCCGCCATCGGTTACATACATAACATTCTCCAATGCGGCAAAACCCAGCGAAACCATTACGCTGTAAATAATTCCGTCAAAGGGTTCGTTAAACTCAGCTCGGTTATAAGCAAAACGCTTAAAGAAAATGTATTTCGAAAATTCTTCGCTGAAACCCACCACCACAAAAGCATGAACAAAATTATGCGACCAGTATTCATCCAGCGCAAGTCTGGGACCACCATAAACCTCAAGTAAAACAGCAGGAATAATGCTGACTCCACCAAGAAAAAAGCATTTCAGCAAAAGGCCTAACGGTTCTTTCTCGTGCTTGTCTTTAAAGTAAATGAAAACAGCTATGGCTAGAGCGGGAGCAAGAGCAATAGCTATGAGCGAAAGCAAAGCTTGGGTTTACAGGTTTGATTTAAACTGTGCCGAAAATTCTTCCCACTTCACAGTGCGGTAGCTGTCCGAACCAAAAAAAGTAATGATAGGTTCCAACGCCTGTGGTGTTTGAAAACCAGGAATAGGTTGAATAAGATTCAACTCTTTATCCAGATAAACAATAGTAGGGTAAGAGAGTTTTCCCTGCATCAGTTCGGCAGCAAGCTCATGGTAGCCGCGTTGTCCGTTAGGTATAAATTTAAACTCACGTTCACGAAACAGAATAGATTCTTTTTGTTCGGCATTAAATTTTACAGCATAAAAATACTGGTTAACGTATGCAGCAATTTTAGGATTGGCAAAGGTACTTGCATCCATTTTTTTGCACCATCCGCACCAGTCGGTGTAAACGTCCATGATTATAGGACGCGGTTCTTTTTGTGCAAGCTCAACAGCTTTTTCAAACGTTACCCAATTAATTGTTTCCTGAGCTGAAACCGAATAAAATGTAAATGAGATGAGCAGAGCTAAAACAGAACCTAACTTCATGTGTTATGTATTTGTATATTTATCAGACCGAATACAAAATTACAAAATAATTGAACTTCCTTGCCCATCTCTATTTGTCGCACACATCAGATGAACTGATGTTTGGCAATTACATTGCCGATGGTGTGCGCGGAAAATTAGATGGTCGCTTTACGGAAAAAGTGATTGAGGGAATTCGAATGCATCGTGCCATTGATGATTTTACAGACACGCATCCCGTTTTTAAACAAAGCTGCATGCGCTTGTATGGGAAATACGATAAATATGCCTGGGTAATCGTTGATATTTTTTACGACCATTTTCTGGCTGCCAACTGGAATGACTTTCATCCGCAGCCACTTCAAACATTTTCTGCAGAAACATATTTATTACTTGAGAAAAATCTTGATCTAATGCCCGAAAAATCAAAACGCTTTTTTCAGTACATGACAGAATACGATTTGCTTTTCAACTATTCTAAAACCGATGGTATTCAGCGTGTATTATCAGGAATGGCACGCAGGGCAAGATTTGAATCACACATGGAAAAAGCAACTGCCGATTTAATCACAGATTATCATCACTACGAAAAAAAATTTCGTCTCTTTTTTCCTGAGTTGGAAAAATTTACAAAAGAAAATTACAGCATTTAGTTAACAGAATTACCGTTCCATAACAAACGTTTGTCTGTAAACAAAATCAGTGGCAAGTCCTTGTTGTTGCAAGTCATAGGTGCTCCAAACCTGTTTATTCTTTTTGTTTTCTTCAATTGTATACGCAATATCGCAACCAATGCACTGTCCGCCAATTATTATAAAGCGTTTCGCATGGTCGTCAATCATATAATACAAACCTCCTCCTGAGCTAGTGCTGCCGTTTGCGGTGTATTCAAAATCAAAAATGCTTAAGTCAAGGTTATCGCGATAAAAGTTGAAATAACCTGCATTGTCGGTTTCTGCAACTACTTCAACAGTGCCATCATTGAAAATTTTTACGTTTTCGTAATGCGTAATATTCCATAGGCCATCTAAGCGGTCTTCCATTTTCTCATCAGGTTGTTTGCAACCCGAAAAACCAAGAAATAGCATGAGTGATAAAAGTGTAAATAGTTTTTTCATGATGCTTAGTTTTTGATTTTTCCGATTAAAAATTTCACCGAAACATTTATTACCGATTTGTGAAGAGGCACTTCATCAACCATGTTTTCTTCGTCATAAACAAGACCTTGACTCAAATCTGAGAATTTACGGTAGTCAACAGGGAACTCACTTTGCCTCCAGCGGTTTACATCAAAATCCATTAGTTGAGTTTCGCTTCCGGTTTCATTTTTCCATTGAATAGGAAAAGTCCAGCGTGCCGAAATCATAAAGCGCCAAATGCGTGCTGAAATTCCAACACCGTGATGAAGTTTTGTAGAGCCTGCTTCGTAATATCCCAGAATATCCATCTCATATCCCATGCTGCGCGAACCATCGGGATAGGTAACCGTTGAGCGCATTGATATATCGCGGAAATTTCCGCCAAATAAATAATCAACAAATACTAAACCTTTAAACTGGGGACCTAAACCAATAAAAACAGGAACATCGTTGTATCGAAAATCAAGTTCATGCACATAATTATTCCACAAAACACTCTTGTTTACATGCCTGGTCCAATAGGCACCAATCGAAAGCGAAATATGCGCTGAAATCCTTGATGGATTATACATATCAAACGCTATTTCAAAGCCGGGCGCAGCGTAAGATTTATTCCAAAGCGAAAAGCCTTGTTGCAAACCAACCTTGTAATAATCATTCCACGAAACCGAAAAGGTATCAAGCTGGGTTGGGTCTAAACGGTTAATACTTACACCCGGTCCAAAGCTGAAATTGAAAACATATTGCGAGAAAGCAT
>SXHM01000085.1 GCA_005773695.1 Bacteroidota bacterium | reverse complement strand
TCGAAGTTGAAGATGCAACAGGTAATGGTGTTTCGGTTTACGGTATTTATATTTCCGGTTGCAGTGAATATACTATTTCAAGATGCTACGTAACTGTTGGTGATGCATCAGACGGATTGCCCGGTGACCCCGGAACAACCGGACTGGATGGAGCAAACGGAACAAATGGCGAAACAGGTGAAGACGTTGGCAATTGCTGCCGTGCAGGCGGAATAGGTGCCTCGGGTTCATTCCCGGGAAGCAATGCCGGAGGTAATGGTGGCCTTGGGGCTGAATGGGGAGGATTTGAAGTAGAAGAACAATGCATTCTTGGTTTTTGTCAGTGGATAGTATCACCCGGAAGTGATTTTACAAACAATGGTTTTGATGGCGAAAATGGTTTAGGTTATGCGCCAGGACAAGGCGGTAATGGCGGAATAGGAATGTGTGAGGTAACTTACCAGAATACTAACTGTCTTGCACAGAACATTAATCACGGTGTGGTGGGAACTGATGGGGCTGAAGGTATAGAAGGTTTTGACGGACTGCAAGGCACAGCAACTTTTGCTGGCGGATATTATGTTCCCGGAATTGGGGATCAAGGCGACCCCGGACAAACCAACGGAGCCGGTGGTGGTGGTGGTGGCGGTGGCGGGGCAAAAGGTTGCGAGCCTGCTGCATTGCAACCCTATATTCCAACACCTAACCCTATTCCTTATCCCGGTGATACTGCCTACCACAATGCCGGCAGTGGTGGTGGTGGCGGTGGCGGTGGCGAAGGCGGACAAGCAGGTGGCGGTGGACTTGGTGGAAGCGGTGCAGGTGGTTCGTTCTGTGTTTTTGTTTTTAATAATGGCATCAATGGAATTGTTCAGGATTGTTATTTAACACCGGGTGATGGCGGGCAAGGCGGACCAGGCGGAGCAGGTGGACAAGGTGGACAAGGTGGCACAGGAGGACAAGGCGGTGTACTTGGTGATTTAGGACCAGACAACAGCTGCAATAACGGTGAAGGTGGTGACGGAGGTAATGGCGGACAAGGTGGCACAGGAGGACAAGGCGGAAAAGGTTCGGACGGAATGAGTGCAGCTTTTTATGAATTTGGTGGTACTGCTCAGGTTTTGCGTCCTTATAATTACAATCGGTTTGAGCCCGAGATAAGGGTTGAATATTATGGCTGCACCAATTCAAACGTAGTGGTTGAAACCGATACAACAGGTATCATCAACTGGATTTTTGGTTTTGGTGCAACTCCAGCAGGAAGCGAAGAAAACACCGACAGCGTGCAGTATTCAGGTCCGCTGGGCTTCAGAAATATTTCTTTAATTGTAGATGGTGTTCCTTTTTTCTACGCCAACTTTATTGACATTACTACTGACTTTACACCTCCCGAAGTTGTTGCTACTAAAACTACTTTGTGTGCAGGACAAAGCACCGACCTCTCTGCTTCTTCTACGGCACTTACTTACGAATGGAATATTCCGGGAGGTTCTATTACTTCTTCAACTGACCAGGATCCTGGAACGGTAACTTTTGATACGCCCGGTGATTACATTGTTGAATTGATAACAACCAGTTGCTGCGGAACTTCAAAAGCTGTTGACACCATTCACGTTTTAGATGCAGTAGTTATTGATTTAGGTCCTGATACTGCTATCTGTTATTTACAGGATATGCCTTTTTTAAATGCAGGCGGAAACGCAGGTGCTACTTATTCATGGACTTTAGACGGAAGCCCGATTACGGATAACACACAAATTGTTCAGGCGGTTGGTGAGGGCGATTACAGTGTTACGGTTGATTACGGTAGTGGCTGTTCAGGCACGGATGGGATTGCTCTGGAAGTTTTTATTGTATTGCCTGTTGATTTAGGAGCTGATGATGCTGTTTGTGTAAATGCTAACTTCCCGATATTAAATGCAGGAATAACAAATGCAACAACATATGCATGGACTTTTAACGATAACCCAATAGGTCAAAATTCGCAATTTCTGCAAACCATTTTGCCGGGCGATTATGCAATAACTATTACCTCTTCAGATGGCTGCACAGGTAATGATACTATGAACCTTTTTGTAAGTGATCCATCAGTGAATATTGGTTTTGATGAAGTAATGTGCACCAATGAAGCCTATCCTTTGCTGAATGCAGGTAACCCCGGAGCAACTTTTCAATGGAAATGGAATGGTATAAGTCTTAGCGGTGAAACAGCCCAAACTTACCAAACCCTGCAGGCAGGAAGTTATGATGTGATTATGACCGACCCTTATGGTTGTGTTGCTACCGATAATATGACGGTTACGGTATTGCCCACCATCAACGCACAATTCAGTTCACCTAACACAACACAGATAAATACTCCTGTCAGTTTTACCGACCTTACAGCTCCTGCTCCAAACACCTGGAACTGGAATTTTGGTGACGGCAGCCCGAATGTTTTTATTCAAAATCCTGTTTACACCTATACCGAAGTGGGCACGCATCCTGTGTTTCTGATTGCTGCCAATGCTACCTGTGCAGATACGGCTATTCACATTATTGATGTGCAATGGAACTGCACCAACCTTGGATTGGTTGCTGACTTTACCCTGAATACAGATACAGTTATTCTCTCCGGTTTGGGAACAGTTACAGTTAGCAACACTTCTGTAAATGCTGAGCAATGGTTCTGGGATTTTGGTGACGGAAGTTTTGTAGAAACTGCCGAAAACCCTGTGCATGCTTATACCGAGCCGGGCATTTATACCATCACACAAACTGCGATTAATTATAACTGCACCACTTCGGTAAGCCGAACTATTATTGTAATTGAGTTTGGGGTTGGGGTTAATGAATTAACAGTTGACAATGGAGAATTGACAATTTTCCCTAACCCGAATTCGGGGGTGTTTACCATAACTTTTGTAACGGATAAACCTGTTGCTTTGGAGTTGGAATTAACCAATGCTATGGGGCAGCGTGTATATTTTAACCGCGCAGGAACAACAAAATACTTTTCTGAGAAACTAAATCTTGAAGGTTTCTCCAAAGGACTTTATCTATTTAAAGTTCAGGCGGGTGATGAGGTGGTGGTGAGGAAGGTGGTTATAGAATGATTCTACTCAAAAACAGGATATTTCATTCGGGAAGCAAACGTTTCTGGTGCGAAAGTATTCCTTTCTAAGGATGAAGCAAAAACTACTGATACGAAAGCAAATATTTCCAGAGCGGAAGCTTTCACATGTGGTGCGGAAGCAATCATTTTTCATGCGGAAGTTATTATTTCTCTGATTTCAATTGCTTCCGCTATGGAAACAATTACTTTCTGACTATTCTCCAATAAAAAAACCCGTGATTTCTCACAGGGTTTTTCTATTCTAAAGCATTCTGCTGTTTACTTCACCTCTCCGCAGTCGGCAACTATAATTTTTTTAGCAGTTGCTCCGCTTTGGCTGCCTAATTTTTCAATTGTTCTTACTATATCCATACCTTCAACTACTTTACCGAAAACAACGTGCTTCCCGTCAAGCCATGAAGTAACTACAGTGGTAATAAAAAACTGCGAACCGTTGGTATTTGGACCAGCGTTTGCCATGCTCAGCAAACCGGGTTCAGTATGTTTAAGTGTAAAATTTTCGTCAGCAAATTTATCGCCATAAATGCTTTTGCCGCCTGTACCGTTCTGGTTTGTAAAATCACCACCCTGACACATAAAGTTAGGAATAACACGGTGAAAAGGTGAGCCTTTGTATCCAAAACCTTTTTCGCCTGTGCAAAGTGCACGGAAGTTTTCGGCTGTTTTAGGCGCTGCATCTGCGCGCAGTTCAAATACTATACGACCAAGCTTCTCGCCATCGGCCGTCATGTCAAAAAATACTTTAGGGTTTTGTGCCATAATGTTTAAAGTTGAAAAAATGATTAATGATAATGTTAGAATGCGTTTCATAATTATAGATTTTTGAAATTGAGCAGCGAAATTAGGTATTTAATTTACGTGCGTTTCTTAATCATTTGTTAACGCACCACCATTTTCTTTGAATACACCTTGTCTTTTACTGCAAGTGTGTAGTAATAAATACCTGCTGCAAGTTTAGCGGTATTTATGTCCACACGGTGTTTACCCTGACTTAGTGCGCTGAATGAAATAGTGTTTATCAAACTACCCGCAGTATTGTAAAGATTAAAATCACCGGCAGCAGTTGCAGGAATATAAAACTCAACAGTAGTGGTATTTTCTGCCGGGTTTGGGTAATTCTGATACAATATAACATCGTTTTCCAAAACAACATCACCAATACCTAATACCGTGGTATCGGGCTGCGCACCAGCGGAAGAAATGATAACACGAATACCCAGATCTTCATTAGCACCCTGACGGTATTCGGCCCAATCGCCATCCAGAATTTCTAAACTGCGGTTAGAAATAGGACCATACGGATGTGTGCCCAACGCTATGGAATCTCCCCCCATAATCCAGTTTATATAAACAGGCCCTGAAGTAATGGTGTAAGGGTTTGTAAAATCAACCCTGTTCCACTGCGAAGGAAATAAAGCTGAGTTGCTAACCGATTCACTTGTTTGAATAACTGCCGGCTGATTTTGCACATTTTCGGTTACCACATTAGTGGTAAATCCATTGGGAATAGGATTGAAACCGCCTAAATTAGACATCACAAAAAACTCAGCACCCACAATGGTTGCAGGGTAATAGGGCGGAATAACTTTAATGGCAGCACCACTTGTATTTCCACCGCCATTCCACGAAACAAAGGTTATCATAGTTGAATCTTCGGGCACATAACTCAACACCACTTCACCGTTGGCGCTGTCAACCACTACTATTTCAAAGTCATTGTTGTTATTATAAGTATTTAAATCGCTGCTGTTTGAAACTGAAACCCGATACGTGAAATCACCCGGATTATCTAATGAAAGCACCCCATCAAAATTGATAGTTGTATCTGCATCCTGAGCAATAGAGCCTAAAGCAACGGTTGAAGAAAAACCGGAAATATTCTGAGCATCCAGAAAATTGGCTATTGCATTAGAAGGTGCATCAACCGTAGTATTACCAACATTTGTGATATTGCTTTGTAAATATGTTGCACTGCCTTTGAAAAAGAACAAACCGGCATTTTCATCATTCTGATTCCATGCCGGTTTCAGGTCAGGAATTGCAAGCGTAACCGTTTCGGGATAATAGAACTTTATAGCAGCAGGAGCCACCGGATAATTGTCGAGCGTACACTGCAAACCAATAGAGCCGGTTACATTTTCTATGCCTATAATAATATCATTCAAATTGGTGTTCTGCACAAAGCCTGTTTGCTCGGCATATTGAAAAGTAATGGAACTATCGGTGTTGGTGAATATAACCTGAAAGGTATTAGAGCCTGTAAAATCAGGTTGAGCGTTTATCCAAAACGGAGCCTGATAATAAGTAACAATAAACGTGTCTACATTATTACTCCAATAATAAACTCTGCCGGGATTAGCCTCAGTGGCAAAATTCAGATCCACCATAAAAGGAGCAATATAATTATCGGCATTGCCACCCGGTGTTGGAATGAGCGGAAAACCATGTGCAATATTTCCCACATTATTAAATGAAATCCAGCCGTTGCTACCCACACGCACCTGATCATAATCGGTCCAGTAATAATGAAAATCAAAACCCATTTGCACCCACCCTACCGAATTATCGTCAGAAAATCCGTTCATCTCCGTTGCCACAGGAAGTATGTCAATCCAATTGTAAACAGGGCCGCCCAAAGCATTACTGTGCAGCCATGTGTAGCCAAAAGCATCGGGCCCGCCACTGGTTTGAGCATGGAGAGTGAGAAAGTAAGAAAGTGAGAAAGTGAGTAGGAGTAAGAGTTTTTTCATGCGCTGTTTGTTTTATTAGACAGAAGCAAGATATGCTGCTGTGCTTAATATTTTCTATTTTTAAGCCCTTAAAATTAACAAAAGCAAAATGAACGCAAGATTGTTCTTGATTTTTTTCTTTTCCGTATTTGCTTTTTCAGGCTTTTCACAAATATCATTGCAGGATAAAAACCGCAATATCAATCGCAACAATGTTTATCTTGAATTGGGTGGAACGGGATATTATTACTCTATAAATTACGAATTACTGATTGTTAAATCAAGTGCTACTGCCCTCTTTGGCAGAATTGGATTTGAGTATCTCCCCATCCGTGATGCAGACCGCATGGTTCACCTTCCGCTTGCTGCAAATCTTTTATTGGGTAAAAAGAGAAGTAAATTAGAAATAGGTTTTGGTGCTTTATTTCGTTTAGATTTTTCACCTAACAATGTTGGTGGTGAGGGATATTACCTTACTAATCCGCCAACACGTATTTTTATGGCTCCCGTTATAGGATACCGTTGGAACAGTAAACCAAATGAGTATGGCGAACAGTTTATGATACGCGCCACCTTCACTCCGCTGTTGGGAATGAATGTTTTTTCAAGCACACCGTTTTTTGTTCCATGGGCAGGAATAAGTTTTGGCCGCACCTGGCAAAATAACTGGCCAAAAAAGTCGAAGTAACAAAAAAACATGCTTCTCCTTTCCCCAAAAAATTTCAACGACTATGAACTGATTGATGTCGGAAATTTCGAGAAACTGGAACGCTTCGGACAATATATAACAATCCGCCCTGAGCCGCAGGCAGTGTGGGAACCAAAACTGAGTGAACAAAAATGGAGAGAAAAAGCACATGTGAAATTTGTTGCCAAGTCAAGTTCATCCGGCAACTGGGATAAACTCAAAAATATTCCCGACCGCTGGAATATTCAATACGGAAATTTAAAATTTCGTTTGGCGCTTACATCATTTAAACACGTTGGTATATTTCCTGAACAGGCGGTAAATTGGGATTATATTACCGAGTCAATAAAAGAGTTAAACATTCCTGATTCTAAATTCCTGAACCTCTTTGCATACACAGGTGCAGCCTCCATTGCAGCCAAAGCAGCAGGTGCAGATGTTACGCATGTTGATTCTATTAAACAGGTTGTTACATGGGCAAACGAAAACATGCAACACAGCGGTTTAGATAACATACGTTGGGTGGTGGAGGATGCCATGAAGTTTGTTAAACGCGAAGTAAAACGCGGAAAAAAATATCACGGAATTATTCTTGACCCGCCTGCCTACGGGCATGGTCCTAATGGAGAAAGCTGGCAATTAGAACAAATGATTGACGAGATGATAAAAAATGTTGCTCAGCTTCTTGATGAAGAAAAACATTTTCTCATTCTCAACACCTATTCACTGGGGTTTTCATCTATGATTATTGAGAATTTGATCTACAATAATTTTCAACAAAAACCCGATCTCGAAACCGGTGAACTTTACCTGCAAGCTACTACAGGAAACAAACTGCCCTTGGGAGTTTTCGGAAGATTCAGAAAAGTAAAGGCATAAATATTCAAGGCAATTTAAATCTAATTTCTCCGAATAATCCTGTTGCTCTTATTTAATCGACTTCGCTGCCGGAGAATTTACAAACGCATCTTTCTTCTCGTCAAACATTTTTTTCAAACGTGCATTCAGCTCGTCTTGTTTGTAGGTTCCTGTTAATTGAACCAAACGTTGCAAAACAGAAAATGCAATGCGCGGTTGTTTGCCTGTTCGTTGAGCAAACTCAAGCGGAAGAGAAGTGTAATAATCCATTTCGCGGCTGTAAATATCAGCCATCTTCTCTGCTATTTTATTTGCTTTTTCATTTTCACCAAAACGATAATAAGCTTCCATTAAAGGCAAAGCAGAAAAATTAAATTCAATGGAAGAAGAGGGTATTTGTTCCAGACATTTATCAATTGTTTTTATGGCTTCTTCTTTTTTGCCTTCATCAAAAAGTGCGAATGCAAGACGTGCAAACATGTTGCGGTAGTTCATACTCATGCGCACCGTTTCTGTCCCATGATATACATTTGAATCAAGCATATTGCCCCATGCAAAAGTGTTGACCATGTTGTCGTACATTTTGTTGGAAGATACTGTTCCGGTTTGTCCGTCTCTTGGAGTATTTTTTACAGGAACCAAACGATAAGCGAACCCTTCCACACGGAAATAATCCTGCAGGTTCAGGTATAATTCATCACCAACGGTTACTGCAAAATAAATAGGACGCTCCCAGTTATTGTTTGCCAGAATATCCAACATCATCAGGTGATTGCGTGTAATGTAATTGTCTTCTACTTCCCATTCTATTGCTTTTACAATATTGGCAGTATCGGCAATAGAAACTGTTCCATTGGCAATCACTTTTGCCGAATCAACCGGTATGCGGAATTTTTTTGTTGGTATGTAATTAAAATCGCCACCGTTAGTTGAAATTTTGTTT
>SXHM01000084.1 GCA_005773695.1 Bacteroidota bacterium | reverse complement strand
CTCTTTTTCCGCTTTCTTTTACAAATTCACCAAGAAATTTCTCGCTTGTTCCTTCGGTATAACGGTTGGCTGTATCAATAAAATTTCCACCTGCTTCCAGAAATACATTAAATATATTTTGGCTTTCTTGTTTATTGGCTCCATAGCCCCATTCTTCGCCAAAAGTCATAGTGCCCAAGCAAATTTCAGATACACGTAAGCCTGATTTTCCAAATAGTTTGTAGTTCATAGATTTTTATTTGAACGTAAACCTGAACTCGTTTCAGGGTCTTATATTAAAATGGTAAACAAGTCAGTAAGACTGATGGATAGCTAATTAGTTCCAGATCAGCTCTGGAAAAAGCATTGTCTTACTTTCCACAAAAGCCAATTCATCAATTTTCACTTTCATGAATTTAAACAATGGGAAACGCTTGATAACTCTGCGCACATGGTCTTCGTCTTTTGCATTAAACGCAATCCATAGTTTTGAACGGTCAACTGCAAGTGAATAGTTAAGAATGATTCCCTTTTCCACCAAACGATTCACAACAAAACGTTGTTGAGGTATGAGTGAAATAAATTCTTCCGTCAGTGTTTCGGGAAGAATAATGGTTGCCATATACTTCTGCATGTTAAACTTTTTTGATGATTAACCGTTGTGTAGGTAATGCAAATTTAATTCAATTAATTTGCATTACACAGAATAAACTTCAATATATAACAAATGGCAATAACAATTGTTCCAAAAGAAATACAGGCCAATGGTCAGTTTAACGGTGGTGCAATCATGGAGAAAAAACCAATAGGCTTTCCACAGGATGGCGGTGGTGTAAAACCTTATTCTAATCTATTTTACTGGGCACATGCCTGGAGCGACAAAGGAAGTTTGATAGGAGAACATCCGCATAAAGGTTTTGAGATTTTATCATTTGTGTTGGAAGGCGATATTGAACATTACGACAGTAAACTGCGCGGCTGGAAACCATTAAAGAAAGGCGATGCACAAATCATCCGTGCCGGAAACGGAATTTCTCATGCCGAAAAATTAAATGCTGAGTCAGAAATTTTTCAAATATGGTTTGACCCGAACATTGAAAAAACATTGATGAAACCAGCCACTTATAACGATTACCAAGATGCAGAATTTCCGATTACAAAAGAAAATGGAATGACGATTAAAACATTCAAAGGAGAAAATTCGCCATTGCAAATGGATACCGAGGGTGTGTCAATAAAAGAATTTACGCTGAATGAAGGCCATCACAAATTACCACTCGACAAGGATTCTGTTTATTCCATATTTGTTGTAAGCGGTACTGTTCTGGCAGAAAATAACCTGATGAAAAAGGGCGATTATGCAATTATTAAAAATTTAGAAAGCGTTGAAATTTCTTCTTCTGTTGAAAGTAAATTATTTGTAATTGAAACGCCTCTAAGTCCAAGATACAGGACTTATGCAGAAATGTATATTTAACCCAACCCCTGTGCCAAGGATTGGCGAGAATAGTGCTCTTAGTTTTGAATCAAATACAAACTTAATTTCTTTGCAATCTCCTTATACGCTTTCCCATTCGGGTGCGGGTCGCTGAAATGGCTGCGGTATTCCTTTGAGTTAATATCAAACAACTGAGAATAATCCACAAAATCAATATCGCGTTTGGCAAGCAGCGCAGCCAATTCTACTGAGCATTTTGACCCCGGACAAAACAGCACCACGAATTGTGAGCCCGGAAAGTTTTTCTCAAATTCCTTTTTGCTTTCTTTGATTACAGTTGCTGCCAATTTAAAATCATCAACGCTGATGCTCAAAGGAATTTCCAAATCCAGAATATCAACTATAGCACTATTGGTAAGTACTTTGTAGAAAAGCGTTTTCCACTTTCTGCCTGTTTTGAAGGTGCCATTCTGATGTGGTTTTTTATCATTATCCAAAAAGAAATACGGAAAGTTTTCTCCCCAGAGTTTTATGATTCTGCGCGAACCAACTAAACGGTTAAGATGATTGTCAATGAAAAAATAAACCAGGACTCCTTGTTTCTGTTTTATTTCTTTGGATGTTATTTTTTCTCTCGTCTGTAATAACAAATGCTGTGTTCCGTAACCCGAGACTCCATAGTTGTAAGCTTCATATCCCGGCATTTGTTGTTGCAGGAAATAGGATAATGTTTCATAATCTTTTACTCCATACCCAAAAGCAAACGAGCAACCTGCAACTGCAATAAATTTATCTTTTGCTATTGTATCTGCATGTGTTTCTCTTCTTGAAAACGAATCAATTTTATAGTTCTGTTCGTATATCAAACTATCATTAAAAAGGTAGCGATGATTGATAGTTTTATTTGGGGGAAGCCGATAAGCAAACAAGCTGTCAGGGACAGTTGGCTGAGGATTCCATTTGGTTATATCTTTGAATGGCGGTTTGTAAAAATGTTTGAAATAATAACGAGTGCCGAATTCGGCACAACAGAAAATCACAAACGAAACAAACATGCCGAAATAGAAAGCAGATAACCTCGGAAATTGTGTTGCCGAAACAGAAAAAAGCAAATAAATAATAACCGGAATAAGAAATAAAACATCTGTTATTACAACAAGAAAGCGGATAAAATAATCTACTTCGCGTTCTGAAGGGAAAACAAATTCAAACGCCCATTCAATAAGTGCAATTGCAAAGACAATTAGTATTAACCCGAATATCCGACTGGAGATTTGCAAGCTGTTTTTTCAGGTAAAGATAATAAGTAGAAGAAACTATTTTTCTGCTACTACAATCTTTTCCGTTACATCCAGATTTTCAGAAAACAAACGCAGGAAATATATGCCTGAACTCAGATTAGAAATATCAAGTGTTGATTTCTGATTTGTAATTGATGATAAAGAAATAACCTGTCCTGTAATGCTTCTTATTTCTGCTTTTACATTGCGCATTTCATTTGCCAACTCAACAGTTACAACATTTGTTGCCGGATTGGGATAAACTGAAATTCCCGCCTGTTGTGCTTCGCTAATGCCCACAGAGCCTGTAATATTAATATCGTCTATGTAAAGAAAATTTCCGCCACCACAAGTAAATTCAAATTTAAAACGCACATTATCTGAGGCTGCAACATTGGTTGGTATACTAACTTCCACTTCTTGCCATTGGCTTTGTTGCGAAGGGTAAAGCGGTCCATTCTGCGCGGTAACAGTTCCTAATGCTTCGTTTGATTTTACCCATCGTGTTGACCATGTTTCGCCACAGTTGGTTGAAACCTGCACACGCAATCTGTCGGTATTATCGGTAGTGCGTTGTGCAAAAGCATATTTAAAAGTCATAGTTGGTTCGTTTACCATACTCAGGTTATAACTCGGACTAATAAGGTCATCTACTTCCCCTGCCGTGTTGGAATAGTTATTCATTCTAACCGAAGCTGCACCTGAATATTTGTATGAAGTATTTCTATCCCACGTATAGGTTGTTGCATAATTTATAACAGTCCAATCGTTTGAAAAGCCGGAAGCAGATTCAAAACCTTCGCTGTAAAATTGTGAATTGTACATAGCATCACCGCTCACATTTACATAATTGGTGCGGGTAAAAGTATCATCACCGCTAATGTTGCCTGCAACAAGTGTAGCACTATATGTGCCTGCGGTATTATAGGTAATGGTAGGATTTTGATCGGTTGAGGTTGATGGTGTTCCTCCCGGGAAACTCCAATCCCATGAAGTTGCATCACCGCCCCATGAATCATCGGTGTATGTAATGCTTCCTCCTTCACAGATAGTTAGAACATTTGCCGCAAATGATGCTGTTGGAGCGCACACATCCAAATTCAAATCATTGGTTCCTGTTGCAATTAAGTTACCGTTTGAAATCAATGTTGAGCGGTATTGTGAGAATGTATTGGTGAATACATTTTTTTGTCCGTTGGTAAAGGCAACCTGACAATTATCATTGGAGTAGTCCATGTAATTCTCAATCATATCAGGTTTATCAGGGTTTTCGTTGGTACAGGAATTTGTATTGAAATCGCAACCGAAATTTGCATCCGCAGCTTTGGGTGTATCACTAACTCCATCACCGCTTCCCTGACAACCTCCTTCAAACGTATGGTCAAGTCCGAGGTAGTGACCGATTTCGTGGGTAAGAGTTCTACCTGATCCCGGGCTGGTACCAATGGTTCCTACACGGTCGCTGCGCATAACTATTCCGTCCAGTTCGGGCCCCCAAAATACCACATCGGGAAGGTAGGCATAGCCCAATGTTACAAATCCGGGTTCGTCACCGGGAATGGTTTTTATTACCCAGATGTTAAGATATTTTGTATTGGGCCAGCGGCTAACGCTTTTAATGTCTTCATCATCACCGCCATTTGTATAGGTTGAATAAATGCGCACAATTCCATCAGTACAGTTTCCTTGCGGGTCTTTATTAGCCAGACGAAATTCAATTTCGGCATTTGCCTGAACAGAAGTAAATATTGAGCGCAGATTTCCTGCATCTGAATTGGTTAAACTGAAATCCTGATTTAATTGTGTGATGGCTGATTGTATTTGTTCCTTTGAGATATTCTCAGATCCATTTTGGTGCAACACGTGAAATACTACCGGAATAATTCGTGTAGCTGATCGGTTTTCAATCGGATTAGCATCTGCATGAGCGCGTTGCTGACGAAAGGCCTCACGTTCGGCTGCAACGGCAGGATTTTCTCCTGCTTTTATTGAATAGTTGTAGTCAATACCGCAACGGGTTTGTTCCTGAGCAAAAGAAATGTTTGTAGTAAAAGCAAAAGCAGCAACAATTGCCGATGATAAGATGATTTTGAATTGCATTTGTATTAGAAAAATAAAATTTTGCGAACGATGATTGAATTAGTTGTTTTCAAACTCAGGAAATAAATTCCTGAAGCGTTTAGTTCATTTTTATTAATAACAATCGAGTGTGCTCCTTTGTTCAACTTTGAGTTGATAATGGTGTTAATTGTTTTTCCGGTAATGTCGTTTACTGAAAGCTCAACAATATCATCAACGTTAAGATAAAAATTTACAAAAACAGTGCTCTCAGAAGGATTCGGGAAAACGTTGAAACTGTTTTCTGAAATCATTTCTTCAACTCCTACAGGTCCTGTAAGATTAATATCATCAATATATAGGTTGTTACCCCCATCACTGGTAGCTTCAAACTTAATAAGCACATTGTCCTGTGCTGCAAAACTGCTCAGGTTAACCGATATTTCTTCCCACTGACCTTGTGAGCTGGGAGTAAATGAAGAATTTGATGTTCCTGCAGTTGAAAGATCAGCACCGGCTTTGTTGTAACGCGTTTGCCATGTTTTTCCGCAGTTGGTTGAAATCATCACTTTTAATCTGTCTTCGCTGGCACTTGTAAATTGTGAGCCCGGGCGCTGTGCATTAGCTAATTTAAATCTCAATGTTGGCGGTGTACTGAATTGTGTAAAATCAATAGACGGAAAAACCAAGGCATCAATTGCGCCCGAAGTGTTTCCAGTGAAATTTGAGATTTTCATGCACTTTGAACCGGAGTAAGCTGCAGTAGAAACCTGCTGCCAGGTGGTGGTAACATTTCCTTCGTTAAATATCAGCCACTCATTGTTGCTGTTGTCACCCTCAAAGCCCTCAAAGTACTGCCAGTTACTGATGGTGGCATTTTCCGGGCTTACATAAATATAGGAGTTGATTGTTTTAGAGTCGTTACCCTGTGTGTTGGAAACAGTGAGCGAAACATTATGAAAGCCGGAAGTATTGAACTGAATATTTGGTGAAGTGCTTCCTGAACTTGTAGGATTACCTGTTGGGAAACTCCATGCTCGGGTATCAATAATTCCGTTGTATGAATTATCAGTAAAGTTTACCACATCGCCTTCACAAACCATGGTATTTTCAGCATAAAAATCGGCAACTGGTGCGCAGGCAACGGCAGGTGTTCCGTCAGTTCCCGTAGCAATTAGGTTTGCAGACGAAACCAATTCGTCACGTGTTCCGGAAAGCGTTGAATTCATAACATCTAATTGTCCGAGAGTAAATAAATTCATGCACTCATCATTAGCATAGTCCATGTAGTTTTCAATCATATCAGGCAGGTCGGGGTTATCGTTGGTACAGGTATTGGCAGTGGTGTCGCAACCAAAACTTGCTTCGGCAACAGGTGGTGTGTCGTCAATCTGCTCCCCAAAGAAACCGCCCGAACATCCGCCCTGAAATGTATGGAACAAACCTAAGTAGTGACCTATTTCGTGAGTCAGGGTTCTTCCTGTTCCTCCTAATTGCTGGTTTACATTTCCAATTGTTCCAATACAATCGGCACGCACTACAATACCATCATTACCTCCACCGCCAAAACCGGGAAGTGATGAAAAGCCAAGTGTAACTCCTCCGGAAGTTCCATCTGATTCAATGGTACGCACAACCCAGATGTTAAGATATTTTGTGTTGTCCCACCAGATAAGACCTTTTACATTATCGCCTGCATTATTGGTTTGTGTTGAAAAGGTGCGGGTAATTCCTTCGGTGCAATTACCATCAGGGTCAATCTGAGCCAGACGGAAATTGATGTTGGGGTTTGCAGCAACGGGCAGAAAAATGTCGCGTGTATTTCCTGTATCGGCATTGGTGCGGGTAAAATCTTCGTTCAAAACGCGCACCTGATCTTCAATCTGCTCTTTTGTAATATTTTCTGTACCGCCTTCGTGTATCACGTGAAAAACAACGGGGATATAACGCAGGGGATCTCCGCCTCTCAGTCCGGCTTCGCGCTGTTGTCTTATAGACTGAGCATTTTCAAAAATGCGGGAATAATTTTGCAATGCTTCAGGGTTTTGCAAAAGATGTTGCGTTACTTTTTCATCGGTGGCGCAACGGTTTATTTGTTGGGCTGTGGCGCTGTTCAGTATAAAAAAAACGGAAAAAGCGAGAGCGGTAATTCGGGTAAAAGAGAAGTGCATTCGAGTTATTTAAAGATATAATTACTGTTAGTTACGTTTGGCGGCAATCTTTGTCCGACAAGCGGTTAGCCATTTTTTTCAATGGCGCACGAAGATAGCACAATTCTTGAATCTTGTTAAGAAATGTTAAAAATCATGAGCATATTTGCGGGTATGAACTATTCTCACGAATTCAATAAAAATAAAGTCATAACCATGAGTAAAAAACTTCTCCTTACACTCCTGATTTTTCCTTCGTTTGTTTTTGCTCAAAACAAAGTCCTATGCCCCACTCCGCCTATGGGATGGAATAGCTGGAACGTTTTTGCTTCTGACATCAACGAAAAAATTGTGATGGAAATTGCCGATGCCATGTTAAACACCGGCATGAGCAAGATAGGTTATGAATACATTAACATTGATGATTACTGGCATGCCGACATGCGGGCTGCTGACGGCAGGCCTTTAGTGGACAGCGTAAAATTTCCGCACGGCATGAAATACCTTGCTGATTATATTCACAGCAAAGGACTGAAACTGGGCATCTATTCCTGTGCGGGTAATATGACCTGCGGACGCAGATTTGGCGGCTTCGGTTACGAAGAAATTGATGCAAAAGCTTATGCCGAATGGGGTATTGATTTGCTGAAATACGATTATTGTTACGCACCCTGGAGCCGCAAGGCTGCCGTAGAACGCTACACCAAAATGGGATCGGCACTAAAAAATTCGGGGCGCGATATTGTTTTCAGCGTTTGTGAATGGGGCATACGCAAACCCTGGCTGTGGGCCGAAAAAGCAGGCGGAAGTTACTGGCGCACTACTCCCGATATTTTTGATACCTGGAGCGGAGGAAATGCTTTTATGATGAGTGTAATGAAAATACTGAAACGCCAGCGCGGTTTGGAAAAATATGCAGGGCCCGGCCACTGGAACGACCCCGATATGCTTACCGTTGGCAACTATGGAACGGGCAAAGCCACCTCAGCAAAGGGCATGTATAAAGGCATGAGCGATACCGAGTACCAGAGCGAAATGAGTTTGTGGTGTATGCTCAACTCGCCCCTGCTGGCAAGCTGTGATTTGCGCAGTATGAACGAAGCAACCAAGACCATTCTTACCAATCCTGAGGTAATTGCCATCAATCAGGATAAGCTGGGCGAACAGGCAAAGCTCATTAGTACGAAAGGAAAAATGTGGGTGTATCTTAAAAACATGGAAGACGGAAAAAAGGCGGTTGCAGTTTTAAACACTTCGGGGAAAGAGAAAACGTTTGAATTAAGCACCAAAATGCTGGACATGGAAGGCATCTGGAAAGCGAATGATGTCTGGCAACATAAAGAGGCAGGGCTTCTTTCGCCTGAAGCAACAAAGGGACAAACGGGCGAGCTAGTTGTGCCGGGAAGTATTTCGCTTACGGTGAAGCCGCACGAAACGGTGGTATTAAGGTTGGAGAAGTGGGTGGCGAAGGTGGGGTATTAACTCAATGCTTCGGGTACTTTTCAGGATTTTGAAGTGTGTTGAATAAAGCAAAAACATAAACCATTTGATTAGCTTCATCAACAGTGAAATGAAGCATATAGGTTAATTTCTTACCCAAAGGCAAACAACGCACTCCATCGTATCTGACTGCGAACCAAGGATTGTGTTCTAAAACTGCAACTGCTTTTGCAACTTCTTCGTCAAGGCGTTTTGCTTTTGCAACCGACTGTTTAAGATGATAAGCAATAGCATTGTCTAAATCATCAATTGCTGATTGCTCAAACACAACATTAAATGCCATGCTTTTTCTTCATGATTTTTCTAACCTCACTATACGATTTAAAATTCTCGGGTTTGGCATTTTTAATACGCTCGCGTACTATTTTTTTCTGCCATTCGGGTATTTCAATATCCGGTTGTTCCTGTATGGTAACTTTAGGAATATGCTTGAATAACTCTACTACCGAAGCATATAAATTGTCGGGGATATTAATAGTAAGCTGTTTCATGGTGTTTTGTTTGGCTTGCAACAAAGGTAAATATTTGAGTTGATTTTTTTTATCTTTACTTTCCAATATGAAATCATCCATCTCATTCTTGTTTCTGGCTTTATTAATTTTTTGCAGCCAAGCGCAAAATGCAGAACAAGACAGTATTGATATGGACACAGTTCTTATTCCACGATTTACTGTTTTTGCAGAGTTAGGTGGAAGTGCCTTTACCTATTCAGCAAATTTTGAATATTTCTTTACAAATAAAAGAACCGTTAATTTTAATTTCAGGGGAGGAATCGGAGGATACTTAGGCGATGATTCATTTTCAGATAAAAATATTGGAGTTCCTTTATTAGTGAATATGTTAATTGGAAGAAAGAAAAGCAAATTGGAAATAGGAGCAGGTGCTCTTACAATTTGGAATTTTGATAATGAAAGGAGAAAAGAATATAAAGAAAACGTAGAAAACGGATTGCCTAATGGCAGAACAGCTCCACCTGTTTTAATTGCTCTTCCTTCTTTAAATTTTGCTTATCGCCATCAAACAAATTACGGCTTATTCTGGCGGGTCCTAATTCCTGTTACCATTGCCACAGAAGTACTCATCTATCCCATCATCCCTTGGCTTGGGGTAAGTTGCGGATATTTTTTTGGTTATAGGAAGTACTAATCTTGCGGCTTTTTCTTTGCGGTAAAAAAACTCTTTTTTACCTTTACCCAACAAAACCATTCCCATGAGCCAGGAAGAAACATCCCACCTAAGGGCAGAAATTGCCCGTCTTAACAAGATTATTAACGTATTGTTGGAACAAAACGATGCTATTAAGGCAACATACTCCCAACTGCTGCTCCGATTTGAAGAAAATATCTCACTTTATAGGAAAACCGACACCCATCTGGGATTAAACACACCTACTCAATCCCAAGCCGAAACCCACCTGGGATTAAACACGCCAACACAATCCCAACTGTCAACCCATACGGGAGTAACTACAACAACACAATCCCAACCATCAACCAACATAGGACTAAATACAGCAACTCAATCCCAACTGCCGACCAACCTGGGATTAAATAGGCCGCTTCATCCCGACACGTCAACACCTATTCCTCTGAATACGCTTCCGCAGTATAACACCCCTCAAGGTGTTCCACCGCAACAGCAAACTGTAGTGCTACCCGAGCAGATTGTTCCATCCAACACCCTGTTTGCATCTGTAGCTCAGAAGCTGGAGGCAGCCGGTTTTACACATGTAAAAAGCGGAACACGCCAAACAGCAGCGCAACTGATGGTTCATTTCCATAACGGAGGTAAGGGTGATTACGCAGGGCTTCAGCAACTAACCGGCTACTCGGCAGGCGGCTTAAGCAAGTTGCTGATTACCCTTCGCAAGCGCGGATTTATTCAGCGAACCGGCTATGGCAAATATGGCTTAAACGAAAAAGGGAAGCAGATTTTAGCAGAGGCTACGGCAACGAATTCTTAAAATTAGTGTAAGCCACATCAAACGTTCCCGTTCCGGTGCACCCTTGTTCGTTGCGCTGTTCGGTAATGTTCTGCACTCGGTTTCCCGGATCGGGGTGTGTGCTCAGGAAAACAGGTGTGTTTCCGCTTTGTCCCTCATCAATCAGCATCTGAAAAAAGTTGGCAGCACCATCGGCACGATAGTCCGTAGGGCACAAATAATTTACGGAGTAGGTATCGGCTTCCGTTTCGTGACTGCGGCTGAACGAAAGCGTAACCAACGAAGCTGCAATGTTGGTTAAATCATTTTGGTTTTGCCCAAGCAAAATATCCAGCATCATTTGCAGACCATAAATCTGGGTAAGCTGGTCGGTACTGTGTCTGCGGTCGGCATGAGCCATTTCATGTCCCAACACTCCGGCAAGCTCGTGTTCCGATTCCAGGAAATGTATCAAACCCTTATAAACATAAATATAACCGCCCGGAGTGCAGAATGCGTTAAGCACATTATCGTCATTAATTATGTAAACCTCCCATGCAAATTCATCTTTATAGTAAACATTTCCTCCCGCCAGAATTTTGTTACGGATACTTTCAATATAAGCATATGCCTGCGGATACTGCGTGCGGCTAAGCACAGGATATTCCTGCGGGTTGCTTTGAATTTCGGTGTTCACTTTCAGCCCAAGGTCTTTATCGTCTTCAATGGAAAAAATATTGATGCTGTTATCATCAGGATTGCCACAGGCTGTAATCAGCGTTATGGCGATGGCAAGAAAAAAAAGTTTGATCTTCATAATAGGTCGTTTATTTATTGAACGCAAATGTGAAGAAAAAATTGCAGACAGCTTAATTATTGCGTGTAAATTCGTGGTTAAACAAAACAACATGCTCTCAATCCACCTCCGCGACCTCTACCTCAGCAACCTTACAAAACTGAAAGAAGAAATTTCAGCCTTCAAAAACGAAAATGATTTGTGGCACACCCAAAGCGATGTAAAAAACTCGCCCGGAAACCTTGCCCTGCATCTAACCGGAAACCTCAATCATTTTATTGGCGCACAGCTTGGCAACACCGGCTTCATCCGCAACCGCGATTTGGAGTTTGCAGATAAAAATATTCCATGCACAGAAATTATCACAGGAATTGATAAAGCAATGGAAGTAGTTACCACCGTTCTTTCAAACCTTACCGATGAAGATTTGCAAAAACAGTATCCCATTCTGTTTCTGGGAAAACAATACAACACCGTTGAAATCCTTTTCATCCTTTACGGACATTTGAATTATCACCTGGGACAGATAAATTATCAGCGCAGGTTGCTTTAACTGCCGACCGTAAGCGCTTTCTGCTTACTTTAGCAACCCTTTTCAAAAAACCGTGGTAATCCGCAACAACGTCTTTTTCGCAGTTTTCTGCTCCTTGCTCTGCATTCATTCAGCCGGTGCGCAGGAACTTGTGCAAACTGTTCGCGGTCGCATTATTGATGCCGAAAGCCGCGCAGGGCTTCCCGGTGCAACCGTGGCTGTTACCACATCAAATCCCGTTGCAGGCACCGCCACCGATATCGATGGCTATTTCCGTTTTGAAAAAATTTCAGTAGGCCGCCACGATATAAAGGTCAACTACATTGGCTATAAAGAACAACTGCTTTCACAAGTGTTAGTTGGTTCGGGAAAAGAAATTGTGTTGGAAATAATGCTGGAAGAAACCGTAAAAAAATTAGACGAGGTTGTAGTAAGCGGAAAAACCGAAGGCAGCGAAGCCGTAAATGAAATGGCAGTAATCAGCGCACGCTCCTTCTCGGTAGAACAAACCGGAAAGTTTGCCGCTACAGGCGATGACCCCGCACGCCTTGCAATGTCATTTGCAGGCGTTAGCACACAAGACGATTTGTTTAATGAAATTGTCATTCGTGGAAACTCACCGCGCGGTTTACTCTGGAAATTAGAAGGCGTTGAAATACCAAATCCAAATCACCTTTCGCAGGAAGGCGGAAACGGTGGTGCAGTAAGTATGTTAAGCAACAACGTGCTGGGTGCATCCGATTTTTTAACAGGCGCCTTTCCTGCCGAATATGGCAACGCAAGTTCAGGCGTATTTGACCTGCGCATGAAAAAAGGCAACAACGAAAAACGCGAATATGCTGTTCAGTTAGGCACGCTCGGTTTAGAAGCAGCGTTAGAAGGACCTTTTGTAAAAGGCAAAAAATCATCGTACCTCATCAACTACCGCTACTCAACGCTTGCCGTAATTGAAGCCACAGGTTATAAAATAACAGGCGATATCCGCATCGGCTTTCAGGATATCAACTTCAACTTTTTCTTCCCCACAAAAAAACTGGGAACATTTACACTGTTTGGCGTAGGCGGTTTAAGCTGGTCAAAACTGGATGATGAAAATACCTACAACAAAATACAATACAATGAGCGCTATATCAGTGGATACAACATGGGAGCAACAGGTATTACACATACCTTTTCATTCAACGATAAAGCCTGGCTCAAAACAGTACTATCCGCTTCGGGTTACGATGTTCTTTCACGCTATCAGGTTCTTGAAAATAATGAATACAAAGAATATCAACGTATAGATGTTGCCAATTACTATTACCGCGCTGCCACGCAACTGAACATAAAACTAAATGCAAAAAATGCCTTGCGTGCAGGAGCATTGTTCAATATGCTGCACTTTGTTAAAAAAGATGAAAATAAATATTGGCAAACATCTGATAGATATCTCGGCACAACATCTTTCACACAAGCATACCTGCAATGGAAACACCGCTTCACCGAACAGCTGTCGCTCATTTCAGGAATACACTTCAGCTATTTTGCGCTAAACAATTCATTTTATCCCGAGCCAAGAGTTGGCTTAAACTGGCAGGCGGCACCAAAGCATTTATTCAGCATTGGAGCAGGTTTGCACAGCCGCATGGAGCCGTTAGGCACTTACCTCTCACCTTTCACTTATAAAGGCGATACACTTACCAATGCACAGCTTACGCTCACCCGTGCCTTTCATGCCGTTGCAGGACACACTACCAAACTTGCAAAAACACTCACCTTCAAAACCGAAATTTATTTCCAGTATCTCTACAATGTTCCTATTGATGTGAAAGGGAAAAAGAATTATTCTACAATCAATGAAGATGATTCCTATCAGGATATGCTTTTACAAAACAATGGTCACGGAAAAAACTACGGAATTGAATTTACGTTAGACAAGCGCTTGGCCGGTAAATGGTATTTGCTGCACACAGTATCCCTGTTCAATTCTCAATACATGGGTCGCAACGGAGTATGGGGCAGCACCCGCTTTAACAGTAATTTTATTACCAACCTTACCGTAGGAAAAGATTTTGCAATAGGAAAGCAGAAGCAAAATATCTTCAGCATAAACGCACGCATATTCTGGGGTGGAGGAAGAAGATACGCGCCTTATGATATTGACAAATCAATTGCCGAAGGCGAGGAAGTAAAGATTTACACCAACGGATATACCGACCGTGCAGCTAATTATTTCCGGATGGATGCAGGCGTTTCGTTCCGCAAAAACAAAACCAACTGGGCCTGGATAATAAAGTTAGATATACAGAATGTTACTAATCGCCCCAATGAAGTAAGTCGCAGATATGATGTGGATAAACAAGAGATACGAACTATCTCTCATCTGGGTTTATTGCCTGCTCTGAAATATAGAGTAGAGTTCTAATCTCTTTCAGAAGGAGAAGAAGAAACCTGATTAGCTGCATCAATAATAATTTCGTATTCCCAGCAATCAACCATATCTATAATAATCAAAGTATCGTCAGGCATGCCTTGAACTGAAACAGTAAATTCAGTATTGCCCGAAGCAAATGAACTCCAGTCAGATGATTGACCCGTTTCAATATTGTTGATATTTTCGGTGTTGCCTCCTGATGTTTTTATCTGAACGCTTGCTTTGTCGGTTCCGTTATTAACAATGCGTGCACGCGGATCTTCGTTTTCGCAAGACTGATTGCAGGAAGATAGGACTAATCCAAGAAAATAAATTGAAAAATAAATTGCTGATTTCATGTTATTATTTTTTAGAGGGTGGATATTTTTTAGTTCGGATGGTAAATTTTTTCGGCATTCTTCAGAATTTCTTCTTTGTCAAATGTCATTTTCTTAAATTTTTCTTCTGAGAATAATTTCATCTGGTCATTGTAATGAGG
>SXHM01000083.1 GCA_005773695.1 Bacteroidota bacterium | reverse complement strand
GCGTTCTTCGGTAGCAACGTATTTCTTAAAAATGCTTTGAACAAACTTTTGCTCCACAACATAAGACTTGTCTTCATTGTTCATGTATGCAGCAAATTCATCGCTGTCCACAATGCTGTTGTAAATCTTTTTAATCAGCTCGGGTTCATCGGCCCAGGAGAGTTTGCGAACTTCCGCTTCTCTGCGCAAGGCATTGTTGTTAGACAATTTGGCCAACAGGGGATTGTCAACAAAACGTGTGTTGGGATTTAAATCTTCGGGATTAGGTATGCGCTTTTGTTTGCGCTCATCAATTCGCTCTTTACCGAAATCAATGAGTTCGGGCAGCAGCAAAAGTATGTAGATATAAAGATCATAAATCTTGTTGATGCCTTTCAGTAATTCTTTTTCGCCTTTGGCGAGGTCGTTGTTATCTCCTTGTAGAAATGCATAAATGGCTTGCATTACCTTAACTCTCAGGTGTCGTCTGCTCAACATGATTTAAAGAACGGGGGTGTTAGTTATAAGTTATTTGTTATTAGTAATTAGTTGCGTGATGCCAACTGTATTCGCGCCATTGCAACATTCAACGCTGCCTGGGCAGTAGTGATGTTTTGCTCTTTTGCGATGTTTAATATGAATAAGGTAGTATCGTAAATTTTGGCTGTTTCTTCCATTGTTTTCTGCTTATTGTAGCTTGCTACTTCGGCATAAACACTTATAATTCCACCCGCATTAATTAAAAAATCGGGGGCATATACAATTCCGCGGTCTTTCAGCATTTGTGCGTGTACTTTCTCATCAAGCAACTGGTTATTGGCAGCACCCGAAACAATGGCACAACGCAATTGAGGAATGGTTTCGCTGTTAAGTGTAGCGCCTAATGCGCAGGGAGCATAGATGTCCACTTCCTCGGTATAGATATTTCCGCTTACGCTTATGGCATTGTATTTTGCAACAATGGTTTTCACACGCTCCTGATTTATATCGTTTACATAAACAAAAGCTTTTTCTTTGGTCAGATAATCAATGAGGGTTTCGCCTACGTGACCTGTTCCCTGCACCAATATTTTTTTTCCGGCAATCGAATCATTGCCCCATGTAAATTTTGCAGCGGCTTTCATACCCATATACACTCCGTAAGCAGTAACAGGGGAGGGATTTCCGTTGCCGCCCATTTCTTCGGGCAGTCCGGTAACGTAGTTTGTTTCCTTTTTGATGTAAACCATGTCTTCTGTTTCCATACCTACGTCTTCTGCAGTGATGTATTTACCGCCAAGTGTTTGCACAAACTTTCCGAACCTGCGCATCAATGCTTCATTCTTCTGTGTTTTGGCATCGCCAATGATTACGGCTTTTCCTCCACCAAGCTTTAATCCGGTGATGGCAGCTTTAAAGGTCATTCCGCGCGAAAGGCGCAATACATCGTTCAGGGCTTCTTCTTCGGTAGCGTAGTTCCACATGCGGGTGCCGCCCAGGGCAGGACCAAGCACGGTATTATGCACGGCTATAATTGCTTTCAACCCTGTTTTTTTGTCGGTGCAAAACAGCACCTGCTCATGTTCCATCTCCTGCATTTTTGATAAAACGCCTGAAGAGGAACTTTTTAGTTCTGATGTTGTTTTAAAGGACACGATATATCTATTACTTTTGCGGGAATTCCTGCCAATCAAAAGCCGCGCAAAAGTAGAGGAATTTTTTGGATTAGACTTATGAAACACCTCTTCTACCTCAATAAATATTTTCTTCGTTATAAAGGACTGCTCATCATGGGCATTCTGTTTGTAACCATTTCTAACCTGTTTGCCATTTTTCCTGCACAGATAATCCGCCATGCATTTGATGTGGTGGCCGAGACCATCAGCATTTATCAGCTTTTTAAAGGGTTTGAAATGCAAAGCCCATTGTATGATTTGCTAGCAAAAACTCTGCTCATCTTCGGGATGATAGTACTGGCGCTTGCCTTACTGAAAGGCGTATTTATGTTTTTTATGCGGCAAACTATTATCGTTATGTCGCGCCACATTGAGTACGACATGAAGAATGATATTTATGAGCAGTATCAGAAACTTAGCCTTGCCTTTTTCAAGCGGAATAACACGGGCGATTTAATGGCTCGTATCAGCGAAGATGTAAGCAGGGCGCGGATGTATGTAGGTCCTGCTATTATGTATTCTATCAACTTAGTGGTGCTGGCGGTATTGTGCATCTGGGCTATGCTAAGCGTGAATGTGGAACTGACCTTATATGTTTTGCTGCCCCTCCCATTTCTTTCCATTGCTATATATTATGTAAGCACCATGATAGACCAAAAAAGCGAACAGGTGCAGGCGCAGCTATCGCGTCTTTCCACCTTTGTGCAGGAAACCTTTTCGGGCATACGGGTAATAAAAGCTTACACCCGCGAAAAGGAAATGGAGCAGGAGTTTGTTAAGGAAACCAATGAGTATAAAGACAAGAGCATGGAACTGGTGCGCATCAATTCGCTCTTCTTTCCTATTATGCTTTTGCTGATTGGATTAAGTACCTTGCTTACTATTTACATTGGCGGGAAACAGGTAATAGCCGGAAAAATTTCTTCAGGAAACATTGCCGAATTTATCATCTACATCAACATGCTTACCTGGCCTTTTACCGCAGTAGGCTGGGTAACTTCTATTATCCAGCGTGCTGCTGCATCGCAGCGCAGAATAAATGAGTTCATGTTAATGAAACCCGAAATAGAAAACCCTTCGTCAATGCCAACGGAGGTTAAAGGTGAGATTGTTTTCGATAATGTGAGTTTTGTTTATCCCGACTCGGGAATACAGGCTTTAAAGAATGTGTCTTTTAAGGTAGAGCCAGGAAAATCATTAGCCGTTATAGGGCGGACCGGTTCAGGAAAATCAACCATTGCCGCTCTGATCACACGACTTTACGATACCACCCATGGCAACATTTTTATAGATGGTAAAAACATACGCGAGAGTAACCTCTATCAATTGCGTAAACAAACGGGATATGTTCCGCAAGAAGTTTTTCTGTTCTCGGATAATGTATTTAACAACATTGCCTTTGGCATTAAGCAGGAAAGTTTTTCGGGCAGCCTGAAAGAGGCAGTTGAGCAGGCCGCCAAAGATGCAGCAGTGTATGACAACATCATAGATTTCCCTTCAAAATTCGACACCATGCTGGGCGAAAGAGGCATAACGCTGTCGGGCGGACAGAAGCAGCGCGTTTCCATAGCTCGCGCAATAATCCAAAACCCGCGTATCCTTATTTTTGATGACTGTCTGAGTGCTGTGGACACCGAAACCGAAGAAGTGATATTGAGCAACCTGCGGAGGATTATGAAAGGCAAAACTTCAGTAATTATCAGCCACCGTGTTTCATCGGTAAAAGATGCTGATACTATTATTGTATTGGATGGCGGAGAAATTATTGAGCGTGGAACGCATCAAGACCTGATGCAATCAAAAGGCGCTTACCACGAGCTTTATCATAAACAACTATTGGAAGAAGAGAAAACAGAAGCGGCTTAATGTTGGCACATAAAAAAAGCGTCCCGCAGAAATGCGGGACGCTTTTTATTTTATTGAACTAAGTTCTATGCTTCAGGAGTCTGATCAGGTCTTGCTGTCTCAGTGCGACCTTTGTAACGGTTGCGGAATTTATCAACGCGTCCTGCAGTGTCAACCAATTTCATTTTACCAGTATAGAAAGGGTGTGATTTATCAGAAATCTCTAATTTAACTAATGGATACTCAACTCCGTCATCATGTGTAATGGTTTCTTTTGTCTCAACAGTAGAGCGGCAAACGAATGAATAATCAACAGACATGTCCTTAAATACAACAAGTCTGTAGTTAGCTGGGTGTAATTCTTTTTTCATCTTCTTATTTTTTAGAGGGCGCAAATATAGATATTTCATTTTACTTGCCAAATATATTTACTTGACAAGTCATAAATATTAGGTGTCTTATTCAGGAAAAAATATATTTTTGCGCCCTCAATTATCAAAAACATGGCAAAAGTAAAGGAAAACGAAGAAGTAATTATTAATGTAGAAAGCGCTTACGACAAGACGGAGCAGTTTTTTGAGGACAATCAGAAAATTATTCTGGGTGTTGTAGCTGCCATTATTGTAATTATTGGAGGGTATGTGGGATATAAAAAATTCATTATCGCCCCTAAAGAAGCCGAAGCCGCTTCTCAGATGTTCCGTGCCGAGCAGTATTTTCAACAGGATTCTTTCCGAATTGCTTTAGATGGAAAAGGACAATATTTCGGCTTTTTACAAATTATTGATGATTATAGCATGACGGATGCTGCAAACCTTTCTTATTATTATGCAGGGGTAAGTTACCTGCACCTTGGCGAATACGAAAATGCAATTGAATACTTAGGCAAATTTGATTCTGACGATGAAGTGCTGAGCATTATTGCTGAAGGAGCAACCGGTGATGCTTACATGGAATTAGGCGAAACCGATAAAGCCATCAGTGCATACGTAGCAGCAGCTGACGATAACAATAATAAATTCACCTCACCTGTTTATCTGATGAAAGCCGCACAGGCATTAGAAAGTAAAGGTGAAACTGAAAAAGCAGTAAAACTTTACGAGCGTCTGGAAAAAGAATTTCCAACTTCAAATGAAGGGCGCGCTGCAGAGAAGTATAAAGCAAGAGCGAAAGCATCATTATAAGCCCTTCACTTGGCTTCTGCGCTAAAAAACTTATCAAAACACGATAGTAGTAAAATTCCATCCGGAAAAGGAATGCGGTTTGCCCTTATTGTTTCGGAATGGAACGATGAGATTACCTATTCTTTGCGTGATGGAGCTATTGATACCCTTTTAAAATATGGAGCAAAAGAGAAAAACATTTCAGTTCATTACGTTCCCGGAAGTTTTGAACTGACTGCCGGAGCAAAATGGGTTGCCGACACTAAAAAGTTTGACGCTGTAATATGTCTCGGTTGCGTAATTCAAGGCGAAACCCGCCACTTTGATTTCATCTGTAATGCAGTTGCAATTGGGCTGACTGACTTAAATACTACTTACAACATTCCATTTATTTTCGGAGTGCTTACACCTGAAAATATACAACAGGCAAAAGCCCGTGCAGGTGGAAAGCATGGCAATAAAGGTGTGGAAGCAGCTGTGACTGCTATTAAGATGGTGGCAGTTCGTTCGTTATTACTTAAACCCTAATACAGAACTCTGAACCTTATCGTGTGGTCAATTTTTTTAAATTCACGGATAATATCTTCTTCATAAGCCTTATCAATATCTGTAATCAGGTAACCGATATTTCCTGATGTTTTCAGATACTGACCAAGAATATTGATTCCGTAACGGGCGAAAATACTGTTGATTTTCGCCATAATTCCAGGAACATTTTTGTGCAGGTGCAACAAACGATGTGCATTATTCAATTCTGGCAATGTTAGGTTAGGCAGATTTACGCTGGTTGAAGAGTTTCCTGTGTTGATGTACTTAATAATATGTTCAGGAACATATGATGCAATATTACGCTGAGCTTCCTCGGTGCTCCCTCCAACATGAGGAGTAAGAATGGTGTTTGGTAATCCACGCAATTCTGTTTTAAACTCTTCATCGTTTGTTTTTGGTTCATAAGGAAATACATCTACTCCCGCTCCACGAATTTTTGCATTTTTAATATATTTTTCAAGTGCTTTTATATCTACAATATGTCCGCGACTAAGGTTTAGAAAGATGACACCATCTTTCATCAATTTAAATTCGTTCTCACCAATAAGATTAGTATTTGTTTCACTTCCGTCAACATGCAGTGTAATGATATCAGCTTTCTTTAACAATTCGCGAAGTGAGCCGCATTTATAGGCGTTTCCGAGGGAAAGTTTTTCAACCGTATCATAATACATCACTTGCATTCCAAGCGATTCGGCTAGGACAGAAAGCTGTGAACCAATGTTTCCATAACCTATTATACCAAGTTTTTTTCCACGAATTTCAAAACTTCCTTTTGCGGATTTATCCCATTTTCCTTCGTGCAACATTTTACTTTTATCAGAAATATTGCGTTGCAGCATAATGATTTCTCCAATGGCTAACTCCACCACGCTGCGGGTATTACTATAGGGTGCGTTAAAAACTGCTACACCTTTTTTCAGGGCTTCGTCTAAATCAATCTGGTTAGTGCCGATACAGAATGCGCCAATGGCTAACAACCTGTCTGCATTTTTCAGTACGTCTTTTGTTACCTGAGTCTTACTGCGAATACCAAGAATAGAAACACCTTTAATAGCTTCAGCAAGTTCGGCTTCGTTCATAGCTCCGATGTGTGTGTCTACCTGATAGCCTTCTTCTTTAAATATTTCCAATGCATCTGTATGAACGTTTTCAAGGAGCAAAACTTTAATTCGGTTTTTGGGATACGAGATATTCATGGGTAGTTTATTTACGTATAGAAATTCATCAAAACTAGGTGTGATATGGTCGGCACGGTCAAGGATATTTTCGCGCTCAATATTTTCGGTGTAGGCAAAAAATTTGTGAGCTAGTCCAGCTTCACGCATCTGATAATCGCTATAACCATCTCCGATTACATAAATTTCACCTTCAAGGTTCAGTTCTTTTAGCTGACCTATTTTCCCATTGGGCTGAGCCAGATGATTAGTACGGTCGAAACCAATGATATTATCTTCCTCATCAAAAGTAAATGTATTGGCATACACACGTTCTGATGGGATTTTATAGGCAGCAACAATGGGGTCTACAAATTCTTTGAAGCCACCTGAAATGACATAGATATTTTCTGAGTTTTTAAGAAAAAAATCTTTGTTGCTTTTGATGGATTTAGATATTTTACTCTTCAACTTTTTCACCAGAACATCCAGGTGTTCACGTTTTGCATGGAGCAAAAGTATTCTTCGCTCAAGTGATTCGGTAAAGGTGATAGTGCCGTCAACACCGAGATCTGTAATGTGTCCGATTTCTTTTACAACCTTGTCTTTGTCTTTATTGCCTTTGAGGGCAATGGCTGCTAATTCTTCAAAGGCTTCAACGGCAGTAAGTGTACTGTCGAAATCAAAGACGTATTTTTTTTGTTTGTGAACTATCTGCATATCAGGTGCAAAAATACAATTGCAACAAAAGCAATTTCGTTGAAAAAATAAAAATCATCAACATTGATTGTTGAAAATAGAAACATTTAATTCAACACCTCTTCAACTACTTCTGACAGTGGTTTTACACCTTCAAAATAAGACAATATTTTTTTAAGCACAGCATCTACAATTGCATCGGGGCAGGATGCTCCGCTGGTAAGTACGATGTTTATTTTATCTTTTAGTGGAAGATAGTTTTGTGAAATTTTTATTTCATGTTTATGAAAATTGCAGTGGCGGATTTCAGAATGTGAAAGAATTTCTTTTTCGGAACTAATGAAATAGGTCGGGAATTTACGTTCGCATAATTCAACAAGATGCGAAGTATTGGAGCTGTTGTATCCTCCCACTACTATTGCTATATCAGCATCCTGCTCTAATAAACCGTAAGTGGCTTGCTGGTTATCGTTTGTTGCATAGCAGAGTGTGTCTCGGGTATCTGCAAAATGTTCTTTTAACGTTGCTTCACCAAATTTCTTTAGCATTATATTTTTAAGGTAATCAGCACTTTCCTGTGTTTCGGATGCAAGCATGGTGGTTTGGTTTACCACACCAATTCTTGTTAAATCATTTCCGGGATTAAAATCTGCAGAAGAGCGAATGCGAAAATGCTTATCAAACTCTGTTAAAGGAAGCTTTCCAAGAATTATATCGCCCAGAACTTTACTTTCTTCAATATTCTTTACAACCAATGTTGGCGCAGTCTGGTTGCTATGAGAAAATGTTGCTCGTGTTTCTTCGTGATTAGATTTCCCGTGAATGATAATGGTATGATTTTCCTGACCAAGTTTTTCTGATTTCTTCCAAACACGCTCTACAAAAGGACAAGTGGTGTTATAGGTTTGAGGATTAATTCCGATTTCGTTCAGCTTCTTTTCAATTTCCAGTGTTGTTCCAAAAGCAGGGATAATCACAATGTCATCGCTTTTCAATTCACTCCAGGGAATAAATTGATTGCCTTCTGTATCCATGATAAACTTTATGCCT
>SXHM01000010.1 GCA_005773695.1 Bacteroidota bacterium | reverse complement strand
TTTGTCCTGCAAATGCGGCAACAGAGATAAAAGAGATTTCAGTTTACATTTCACCTATTGCAGGCGGTCAAGGCTGCGTGCGCGATGTGGTTGAACAAACGTTGCGCGTTCAAGGCAAGTGGATGGATGATGATGCGCATCAATGGTAACTAACTTATCCAGCCCAATTTCTGATGCTCCGCATCAGTTGTATCAAACAAATGCGGGTAATGCTCCTGTAATGATTTGATAAACAGTTCGCGAGGAACATCAACGAACGTTCCAAAATCATGAAGGTATTCCATGAATTTTTTGCCACCTGCAAATTCGTGGAAAATGGAATCATTCACACCATCAAATTCCAGTGGTGCCACTCCGAATTTGTCGCAGAGTGATTTATTAAATGCAGGTGTTGCTTTCACCCATTTGCCATTCAGAAATAATTCAGTGAAACCATGAAAAACAAATATATCACTGCGTAATAAATCAAGCAGTTTCTGAGTGGATAAATGGTTTTTAACATTCGCAAAACCAAGTCTTGAAGGAATACCTATAACACGAGCAGTTGCTGCAAGCAACGTAGCCTTTTCACCGCAATAGCCTGAACCTCTTTTTAAGGTTGAACTTCCTTTCATTGCTTCGGCACTCAGGTCAACATGATACGGGTCGTAAAAAAAAATATCGCGAACAGCATAATATAGCTTTACGGCTTTTTCAATATCGGTAGTTAAGCCTTCTGTATGCTTTTTTGCAAAGGCAATAACATCGGGTGAGTCACTATCTATGTAATAAGCCGGAACTAAATAAATAGCTAAGTCCTGTTTTTCTTTGGTTTCCATAATGGCAGCAAAAATAAGGTATTTTAGCGCAGAAATATGTTTTCTCCGTTCATCCATTCACTTGAGCAACGCTTACAGCAACCACTTCCTGGAATGGAAGCTCAGTTTAAAATGGCTTCTCAATTCAGATTGCCGAGTGATATGGAGTTTTATGATTTGAGTAAAGCAAGAAAAGGGGCTGTTCTTATCCTACTTTATCCTCATGAAGATAAAATAAATACTATCCTGACTTTACGCCCTTCATATGACGGTGTTCACAGTGGACAAGTCAGTTTTCCTGGCGGTAAATTAGACCCGACAGATGAAAGCCTTGCTGCTGCTGCTTTGCGTGAAGCCGAAGAAGAAGTTGGATTAAACAGGAATGAGATAAAACTTATCGGCAACCTGAGTAATCTTTACATACCACCAAGCAACTTTTTAGTTTCTCCGTTTGTAGGAATAATGGATAAAAAACCTGAACTGACCAAGAATGAACGCGAGGTGGAGAAGATAATTGAAGTGCCAATTACTTACTTTCTTAATGAAAGCATTAAGGGTAAAAAAATGATAACGCCACGTGAGTTTGTGACATTTGAAGCACCTTATTATGATGTGGAGGGTCATACCGTTTGGGGCGCAACAGCTATGATGTTGAGTGAAATGATGGAAGTAATTAAACAAATTTAATGGCACACGCTCTTTCTAAATCATCTTTCATTCGCGGAGTACAGTGCATTAAATCTCTTTACCTCTATAAGCATAATTACAAGCTGCGTGATGCTATAAGTCCATCGCAGCAGGCGATTTTTTCAAGGGGCATAAATGTGGGAAAAATTGCACAGGAAATTTTTCCTGGCGGTGTGGATGTTTCGCCTGAAAGCGTTTTCAAGTATTCTGAATCTGTTGAGAAAACCCGCCAACTGATTGAAAGCGGAACAACCATTATTTACGAAGCCGCATTTGTTTTTAATGATGTGCTGGCTGCTGTTGATATGCTTGTAAAACGAGGTGGCAGATGGTTTGCTTACGAAGTAAAAAGTTCAACTCGTGTAAGTGATGTTTACCGCTTAGATGCTTCGTTGCAGTATTATGTTATTACGAATGCAGGAATTGAGCTTGCAGATTTTTCCATTCTGCACCTCAACAACCAATATGTAAAGAAGGGTAAAATAGAGCCGGAGAAATTATTTTCAGCTGTTTCGCTTTTAAGCGAGTGTGAAAAAAATCAATCAATGATTGCTGATAAAGTGATTGAGCTGAAAGCTCTTTCCTCATTTTCTGCTGTACCTGATGTAAAAATAGGAAAGCATTGCTTTGAGCCTTATAACTGTGATTTCATGGGGCAGTGCTGGAAAAATGTGCCCCATAATTCAGTGTTTGAACTGGCAGGTATGAGCAAAGAAAGACAGTTTGAGCTTTTCGATAACGGCATTCAAAAAATAAGTGATGTGCCGAAAGATTATTCATTAGAAAAGAATCAGCGCATACAAGTAGATGCTACCAATTCAGGAAAAGAACTGGTTGATAAAACCGAAATCGAGAAATTTCTTTCTAAGATTAATTATCCGGTTTACTTCTTCGACATTGAAACATTTATGCCTGCTGTGCCAATGTTTGACGGAACAAGTCCTTTTCAACATATTCCTTTTCAATATTCGTTGCATTATAAAAAAACAAAGGATGCTACTTTAGAGCATTTAGAGTTTTTAGCTGAATCCGGGTTTGACCCACGCAAATATTTTATTACACTCTTTCTGGAAAGCACAAAAGATGCCGCCTGTATTCTTGTTTACAACCGCACTTTTGAAAGTTCGGTAATTGCTAAGCTTGGTAATGATTTTCCGGAGCTAAAAACCGAAATTGAAAAACGTCTCTCGGTAATGATAGACCTTATGGAACCATTTCAAAAGCGGCATTATTATCATCCTTTAATGAAAGGTTCACACTCTATCAAAAATGTATTACCTGCAATATTCCCTGATTTCAATCACAAGGATTTAGCAATCAGTGATGGCACCATGGCTATGAATGCATTTGAACAACTTCAAACCGAAACCGATATTTTTAAAATTGCTGAACTGCGCGATAATCTGCTTGCCTATTGTAAATTAGACACGCTCGCGATGGTTAAGATCTTTGAATTTCTGGAGAAGGTTAGTTAACCATAGAGACACAGAGAACATAGAGGTTCATTAAGGCTTTAAACTCCCAGCGTTTTCAATAGATAGCCGAGAAAAGAGATAAACATAAACACCAATCCCAAGATAATTAAGCTGTTTACTGCAATTTCTTTTTTACCTACTTGTACCGGTTGAAAGTTTACTAACAGAACAGAAAAAAATTCCTTTACTCTGCCTGAGAACGTAATGTCTTCGTTGGTTAACCGGTTCAGT
>SXHM01000082.1 GCA_005773695.1 Bacteroidota bacterium | reverse complement strand
GTCACAGCAATATTTCGTTCGCGGTCGCCACCGAATTGGAATTTCTTTGCGTTTACTCCCTTTGGTCCGGCCACGGCAATCCAGACAGTGCCTAAGGGTTTGCCTTCCATGCCGCCATCAGGACCGGCAATTCCGGAAGCAGAAACAGCCCAGTCGGTTTTGAATTCTATTCTTGCACCCTCAGCCATTTGTGTAACCACTTCTTCGCTAACCGCACCAAATTTCTCTAATGTCTCCGTTGTTACTCCAAGCATTTTAGTTTTGCTTTCGTAAGAATATGAAACCACACCACCCATAAAATAAGCTGATGAACCGGGAACGGAAGTAACAAGGTGTGCAATCAAACCACCCGAACAGCTTTCGGCCAGAGAAAGCGTTTGCTTCTTTTCTTTTAACAACCTGCCCACAATTTGTTCCAATGTGTCTTTCTCGTAACCGTAAATGTGCTGCGGAATGAGTTTTTTAAGTTCTTCAACTTTCTCTTCCACTTCTTTTAGCAAAGCTGTCTCATCATTTCCTGAAGTTGATAAACGCAGGCGCACCATGCCTGGTGAAGGAAGATAAGCAAGCTTGATGTTTTTCTCAGCAAGGCTGTTTTCCCAGTTGGCAATAATTTCGGAAAGGAATGATTCGCCAATGCCTTGTGTTAATACGGTGCGGTGAACAATAGTTGGAAGATTATATTTCTTCTTTAAACGCGGAATAATTTCTGCACCCATCATCTTCTTCATTTCATAAGGCACACCCGGCATGGAGACAAATATTTTTCCACCCTGATCAAACCACATTCCTGGGGCAGTGCCGTTGGCATTATGAATAACGGTGCAAGCTTCGGGAACTTCAGCCTGTTTCAGATTTACTCCTGTTACTTCTCTTCCGAAACGCGCAAACAAAGCTTTCACATGCTGATGAACTTCTTCGTCAAAACGCAAGGAAGTATTGAAATATTTTACGAGTGTATGTTTGGTAATATCATCTTTTGTCGGAACAAGTCCACCTGTGATAAGAATAAGGTCAACGCGGCTCTTTGCTTCGTCCAATGCTTTCACAATGTGATCGGCATTATCAGAAACAGAAGTTATCTGGTGAACTTTTATTCCAACCAAATTTAATTGCTCGCCCATCCAGGCAGAGTTGGTGTCAACAATCTGTCCGATAAGAATTTCGTCTCCGATGATGATGATTTCTGCAAGCATATTATTTCAGTTCATCTGAATAAATCGCTTTCGCTTTTTCGCGAAGGTTATAATTGGAAGCCATTACTTCACCGTAAGCACCGGTAGTTCGAATAGCAAATAAATCTCCGCGATTGGTTTCCGGAAGCATTACAGCCTTGCCAAAACAATCAGATGATTCGCAGATGGGCCCAACAACATCGTATCTTAAAAGATAAGACTCAATTGAAACTATGTTTTCTATTTTATGATAGCTTTGATATAAAGCAGGACGAATCAATTCTGTCATTCCTGCATCAAGAATAATAAAACTGGTGTTCACACCTTTCTTTACATAAAGCACTTTTGAAATCAAGCTCCCACACTGCGCAACAATGGCACGACCTAATTCAAAATGTAGTTTCTGTCCTTTGCGTAACTCCAGAAATTTATCAAACACTTCAAAATAACCTTTGTAATCAGGAACGGAATTTTCATCAGGGTGATGGTAATCCACACCCAATCCGCCTCCTACATTAATATGTTCCAGTTTATAGCTACGCTCTTCAAACCATTGTTGTATCTCGTTTGATTTTGTGCAAAGATTTTTAAAATTGCTTAGGTCATTGATTTGAGAACCGATATGAAAATGAATGCCGAGCAGATTTATGTTCTTGCAGGTTTTCAGTAATTCCATCACCGAATCTAGTTCCCACAGATTGATCCCAAATTTATTTTCTTCTAATCCTGTTGTAATGTACTTGTGCGTATTCGCATGAACATTAGGATTAATGCGCAATGCGATGCGCGCTGTCTTACCTGATTTTGCAGCCAATTCATTAATGACTTTTATCTCCTCCCCTGATTCGGAATTGAAACAGAAAATATCATTTTGCAGCGCTACAAGGATTTCTTCATCCGATTTGCCAACTCCTGCAAATGCAATTTCAGAAGATTTGAAACCAACTTCAACTGCTTTCTTCACTTCGTTACCGCTTACACAGTCTGCACCAATTCCATTGTTTTTAATAACTTCCAGAATACGGTTGTTGGCATTTGCTTTCAACGCATAATGTACTACGTACTCAGGATTTACAGCTTTTTTGAGCGCTGCAATGTTAGCTTCCAGTAAAGGCAGATCGTAGTAGTAAAAAGGCGTTTCGAGTCCTGAAAATTTAGTCAGAGGAAATTTCATCATTTGTTTCCGCTGTTAAAAAGTCCGTCATTCAATGCTGTCAATGCATCGTTTTTGTATTTTGTTTCTACCAAAACAGAAACGTTGTTCGGACTACCACCATAAGAAATCATACGGATAGGGATATTCTTTAACGCTTCAAATATTTTTACGGCATAACCTTTTCGCTCACCTAAAAAGTCGCCAACTACACAAACGATGCTTTGATCTTTATCCACTTCTACAGTAGCGAAATTTTTCAATTCGGCAACAATTGCATCTAAGTTCTTAGGTTCATCAATGGTCAATGAAACCGCTACTTCCGAAGTTGTAATCATATCAATCGGAGTTTTGTAACGTTCAAATATTTCAAATACGGAGCGTAGAAAACCATACGCCATCAGCATTCGTCCCGAGCGGATTTTGATTGCATAAATTCCGTCTTTAGCAGCAACTGCTTTTATATTTCCACCTGATGATTTCTGAGAAATCAAAGTTCCTTTTGCTTCTGGTTGCATGGTGTTAAGCAAACGAACCGGAATGTTTTTTAAACGTGCGGGAAGCACACTTGAGGGATGCAAAATCTTTGCTCCGAAATAGGCTAACTCTGCTGCTTCATCAAAGGAAAGCTCTTCAATCGGAAAAGTTTTTTTAACAATACGTGGGTCGTTATTGTGCATGCCGTCAATGTCTGTCCATATCTGTATTTCGTCTGCATCAATGGCTGCGCCAACAAGCGAAGCAGTATAGTCACTTCCACCGCGTTTCAGGTTGTCAATTTCGCCAAAAGCATTTCGACAGATATATCCTTGTGTAATAAATAATTTATCGTTTGGGTAATTCTTCAATTCTATTTTCAGGTTTTCTGAAATGTAGTTTAAATGAGGTTCACCTTCTTCATCAGTGCGCATGAAATTAAGCGCAGGAAGCAACACTGATTTTTCACCGTTCTCTTCAAGATAATAATGAAACAAAGCTGTTGAAATCAACTCGCCTTGCGCCAGAATTGCCTTTTCTTCATGAATGGTAAAAAGGTCTTTCGTGAAATTGCGGATGTATTCAAAATGTTCATCAATCAGTTCGTTTCCTTTTTTTACACCATCTATGGTATTGAGCAATTCTTTTACCAACACTTTATATTTACTGTGTAAAGCATCAACAAGCTTGTTGGCTCCGTCTTTATCGCCTTTATAAAGAGCCGCACTAATCTCAACTAAACTGTTGGTTGTTCCCGAAACTGCCGATAACACCACAATTCGTGGCTCGCTGCTCTTGATTAATTTTGCTACCGAGAACATCCGCTCCGCTGAGCCAACTGATGTCCCACCGAATTTTACAACTTTCATATTCGTGTTAAAAATTTGAGGCGCAAAAGTATGAAAATAAGAATGCTATAATTTCAGGAATCACAACAAATCCTAAAATTTCCTTACGGGTATTTTTAAATTTTATATTTGTCGTCCCATTCGGAAAAAATGAGCGAATTTGTAGTATCGGCACGTAAATATCGTCCTTCCACTTTTAACACGGTGGTTGGACAAAAATCGATTACCTCTACGCTGAAAAATGCGATAAAGAATAATCACCTTGCGCAGGCATTTTTATTCTGCGGGCCGCGCGGAGTAGGAAAAACAACATGTGCCCGAATACTTGCAAAGACCATCAACTGCTTCAACATTACTGAAAATACAGAAGCCTGCGACCAATGCGAATCATGTGTTTCGTTTAACGAAAATGCATCATTCAACATTCATGAATTAGATGCGGCTTCCAATAATTCGGTTGATGATATCCGCAACCTTGTAGATCAGGTACGATTTGCTCCACAAGTTGGAAAATACAGCATCTACATTATTGACGAGGTTCATATGCTCAGCACACCGGCATTTAACGCTTTTCTGAAAACACTGGAAGAACCGCCCAAGCACGCTATTTTTATTCTTGCAACAACGGAGAGGCATAAAATAATTCCCACCATTCTTTCGCGCTGCCAGATTTTTGACTTCAACCGCATACAGATTGAAGACATGGTTGAGCATTTGCTTTATGTTGCTAAAAGCGAAAACATAGAAGCAGAACCTGATGCGTTGCATATTATTGCCCAAAAAGCTGATGGCGCAATGCGCGATGCTCTTTCTATGTTTGACCAGATTGTAAGTTTTGCAGGAAATAAACTCACTTACAAGGCGGTAATTGAAAACCTGAATATTCTTGATTACGATTATTATTTCAGGATTTCTGCAGCTGCTCTGGAAAGCAATATTCCGGAAGCGTTGGTTATATTCAATGAAATTTTAGACAACGGTTTTGATGGACATAACTTCATCAATGGCTTGGGGTCACACTTCAGAAATCTTTTGGTTTGCAAGGATATTTCAACTATTCAATTGCTGGAAGTTGGGCAAAATATCAAAGACAAATACATGGATCAGTCGCAACGCTATAGCATGGAAACGCTACTGCGCGCTATCAACATCACCAACAAGTGCGACATAAATTATAAGACTAGTAAGAACCAACGGTTGCAGGTAGAACTTGCTTTGATGCAAATCTGCTCACTTACAGGAAGCCCTCAACAAGGCGAACCTGAAAAAAAAAACTTAATTAATAGTCCCGGGTTAATTAAGCAAACTTTAAAACCCGAAGAAATATCTGCTGTTGCAACTTCAATTGTTGAGAAAAAAACAGAACCAGTTATCGCTGAAACACTTGTTGCAAAAGAGCCTTCAGCGCAGGGATACACTAAAAAAATAATCTCAGGAACAACATCTATCAATACTTCAAATGCCGCAAAAACAGAAGTAAAACCAACTGAATTAGAATCCGAAAATGAAACTGCAGCGCGAAAAGCAGCGCAGAAAATTTTTACACAACTGGAGTTAGAAACTGCGTGGGCAAAATCAGTTAAGCAACTTCAGCAACAAAATAAATTGAGCAGTTTTGCTCATACAGCATTAACAAGTAGCAACCCTGTTTTAAAAGAAAATTTTCAGATTGACCTCGAGATTGATAATG
>SXHM01000081.1 GCA_005773695.1 Bacteroidota bacterium | reverse complement strand
TGCTTATATTAAAAAACTTGCAGGCTTCAGAACTCCAGTTGCCCGGTGATATAGTATGAAAACCGTGAATTTCTAATTTGTCTATCGCGCTTCTCCAAGATTCTTCGTTCTCATCAATTGAGATATAAAGAAACTCGATATTCTTTTTTTCTTTAGCTGTAAATTTTTCCTTCAACTCTTTTGCAAATGGAAACTGCTGACGACATGGTCCGCACCAGCTTGCCCAAAAATCAATGTAAACCACTTTTCCTTTAAAATCATCCAGCGAAACTGTTTTTCCTTCTAAGGTTTTTGCAGTGAAACCTGTGGGAGCAGGTTTTTGTCCAGCAACTATTGGTGCTGCTTTTTTATCTTCTTTCTTTACTTCAGCATTTAATACCTCTCCGCATCTTTCGTTAATCAAAGAAGAATAAAATCCATTTTTATCCTCTGTTGCAAGAAAATTGTAAACCCGCTTTAAAGGCGATTGAGGAATTTTTGTGCAATTTTCTAAAAGAAATTTTGCAAGAAAATAAGTAAAGGCTTTCGTTTCAAAAAAATCACGTGCTGCTTTGTATTTTGCTTCCAGCGAAGTTCCCTGATCAGTGAACTTATTAAAATCATTGTTTTTAGATGCAGAATAAATAGTAAAGTAATAAACGAAAATGCGGTAATATCTTCCTTGCATGGCAGTTGGATTTTTGCCATCTTCAGAAGTAACCTCGCTCAACATAATTTCGGGCAAGGCACCAACTATTGTGTTGGCGCTGTTATTCCCCCGCACAATTGGGAAGGCAACTAAACTACCGAGATAATTATAGCGAATTAAATTCTCAACAAATTGTTTGAAAGCCAAAGAGAAGTTTTCATTTCCTTTATAGTTGTTGTAATATTCTTTCTGCTTTTTTCGGCTGTTGTAAAGTGCAATCTCAAATTCATCAATGCTGCCTGCATCAAGTATTTTTTTCTTTGTCTGTGCTGTATCGTATTCGTTTTTAAAGGTGTTGTAAAACTCAAACAGGAATTGATTGTGCAGTTCTCCTTTGCCTTTAAAGGTTGTGCCTTTATTAACACTACCTACAATAAATTCAACCGAAAAATCATCACCTGGTTCAACAAAAAGTTGCAACGCTTCGTCATTGCATTGAAATTCAACAGGACCTGATTGTAGAATTACAATTTCTGAAGTAAAATCACTACCATCCAATAGCACTTCTTTTAAATCCGGTTTTATGTTCAAGTAGTTTAGGTCTTGCTTGAACATAATACTTTGCGGAGGAACTCCTTTTACAATGCCTGATATTTTGGCTGTTCCCTGCGCATTTGACTCACCTATAAGACCACTGAGGGCAGTAAGAAACACTAAGAGCTTCGTGAACCTTAGTGTCTTAGAGATAAATATATCTATCCTCATCCTAAAATCATTTTTGTAATCTGTTGAAACCCTTCTTCTGTGTTCCAGCTATTTTCAATGCCTTGAATTTGCATCACTTGTTGCATCAGTGCATCCTGTCGTTTGCCTTCATTCCATGCTGTTGAATAAGGAATATCACTGAATGTTACCATGCTGTAAAGCGGCAACCATTTATCAGGAAACTGAGCAGATATTTTGGCTTCAATCTTTTTGCGCAAGACAAATTTTTCGTCTGCTACAAGGTCGCGCATTTCTATAAAATTATGCAACGCAAGTTCAGCAATGGCATCGCTGTTAGGTTTTCGTGAAGTTTCAAATTTTTTAAAAATGGATTGCCAATCATTTTCTTCCTGCATGATTTGTTCCAACACTGTACAATCTTCAAAGCCACAATTCATTCCTTGTCCGTAAAAAGGAACAATGGCATGTGCTGCATCACCCAGCAATAGAGCCTTGTCTTTATAGCTCCAGGGGAAACAACGCATGATTGCTAACGAAGAAGTAGGGTTGTGAAAATAATCGTGCTCTAATGTTGGCATTAACTTTACCGCATCAGGAAAAGTTTTATTAAAGAAATCGAGCATTTTTTCTCTCGTATCCAGTGAAGAAAAAGAATACTCACCTTCAAATGGGAAAAAGAGAGTGCATGTAAAACTTCCGTCAAAATTAGGAAGTGCGATGAGCATAAACTTTCCACGTGGCCAAATATGCAACGCATTTTTTTCCATTCTCCAACCGCCATCTTCCGCAGGTGGAATATTTAATTCTTTGTAACCTTCTTTTAAATAATCCTGCGAATAATCGAAGCGGTCGGTAAACATCATGCGATGGCGCAACTCTGAATAAGCGCCATCTGTTCCGAAAATCATGTCGGAAGTATTTTTTGTTGTAGTCCCATTTTCATCTGCAAATGTTGCTGATACTTTTTCAAGTTCAACATCCAAACATCTTTGATTAAAAAAAATCTGTGTGCCATTTTGCGCTTCGGCCAAATCCATCAGCTTTTTATTCAAATCACCTCGCGACACCGAATAAATTGCCTGGCTTTCTTTTCCATAAGGTTGAAAATTGGTTTTGCCTTCAATGTCATGTATCATGCGACCATGCATTGGAATTGCAATCTTGCGGATCTCTTCTGCAATGCCCACACCTTCCAAGCCTTTCCAACCACGGTCGCTTAGTGCGAGATTGATGCTTCGACCTGCAATAATTTTTTCTTTACGCATATCCGGTCTGCGCTCAAATATTTGAACTTTATGCCCGCGCTTTGCGAGATATATTGAAAGGAGCGAACCAACTAGACCCGCCCCTATGACGGTAATATTCTTCATAGGGTTTATTATGAAAAAGCGAAAGTAACACTTTGCTGAAATTTTATCAGCTTTCGCGAGCAGAAACCTTTTCGGTGTCTAATTTTCCGCGCAGCTCTTTTACTCGGTTTTTGTATTCGCCAAGATGAGCTTTGTTGATAGGATCTGCAGGTTGTGACACTACATCCTTTTTCGGATCAACCTGTTTTCCGTTTTTCCAGAAGCGGTAACAAACGTGCGGACCGGTTGCAAGACCTGTGCTGCCAACATAACCAATTACATCACCTTGTCTTACTCGCGAACCATCTTTAATGCCTTTTGCAATTTTACTCATGTGAAGGTATTGAGTGGTATAAGTTCCGTTATGTTTTATTTTCACATAGTTTCCGTTACCGGCTGTGTAGGCTGCTGCAATTACTTTACCGTCTGCTGTTGCCATGATGGGTGTTCCCGTGGGCGCTGCATAATCAGTTCCTAAATGAGGGCGGTTAACTTTAAGAACAGGATGCAAACGTTTAGCAGAATAAGATGAACTGATGCGCGAAAATTTCAAGGGTGCTTTCAGAAAAAGTTTTTTCAGGCTTTCTCCATTTTCATCGTAATAGCCTGTTGCTCCTTTTATGTCGCTCCAAAAGGAATAGAAATCTTTTCCGTCATTGTTAAACAACGCTGCATAAATGCGCCCCACTCCTATTGAATGTCCGTCAACGAATTTTTCTTCGTATATAACTTTGAAATAATCGCCTTTCTGGATTTTATAAAAGTCAACCGTCCATGCATAAATGGTAGAAAGTTCCATTGCCAGGCCAAGATTGATATTGTTGGCTTCCATGGTAGCATATAGCGAAGAATAAATTTTTCCGCTTACAGTTACCATTTTTGTTTCCACCGGTTTTTCGCCACGGTAGATATTCAAAGTATCGCGAAAATCAAAAACAATGTAATCACTGGCGTTTATTTCATACACAAAACATTGAGCAATCTGGTTTGAATCTTTGGTGCAGAAAACGGTGTATTCATTTCCTGCTGCAATTTTGCGTGTGTCAAATAATTCGCGTGAGGTTTTGCTCATTTTGTCAATCATACCAAGCGAAATTTTGTGCTTTTGTAAAATGGTGCTAAGGTTTTCGTTACGCTGTACTTTGCCTTTTACCAAATAAAATGAATCGACATCAAAGCCATATTCTTCTCCTCCATCTAATGCATTTTCAACTTCTTCTGCTTTACTGTAATCGGCATTAAAAGTCAGAAGCTGAACTATCATCAAGGAAAATGCAAGCAATAAAAAACCCGTTGCCGAAAAGATAATGACCTTCTTTTTGTCTAATCCCATTTTTTATTTTTTTCTCAGCACATATTTATTAAAAACACTAAAGCTGACTATCTTACTAATGTGATTGTTCCTCCTGCCTTATCAGATTTTCCATCAATGGTAGTATAATCAAGAACATAAAAATAAGTTCCTTCGGGCACATCATTTCCGCCTTTTGTTTTGCCGTCCCAAGTATTTATTGTTTCAGAAAAATCTGCCATTAACATTCCCCATCTGTTGTAAATTCTGCCTATTGCTGTTTCCACACCTTTCAAAGTTGGAATCCAAACATCGTTGAAAGAGTCTCCATTTGGTGTGAAAATATTTGGCACTTCAACCAAAATTGTGTTGTCAACATATACATCAAACACTATTGTATCGGTGCAACCGTTAGAACTCGTTGCAACAAGAATAACAGGATAATTTCCTGTATCTGCAAAAGTGTAAGTTGGATTTGTTGATGTTAATGTGGTGTCAGGAAAAATCCATTCGTAACTTTCTGCACCTGTACTGGTGTTTGTAAAGTTTACAGTTAGCAATGATGTTTCCACATCTGCTGCTGCTGTGGGTGATGCATTTATAACAAGGTTTTGAATTTGTGTAGCAGAACAACCATCTGTTGACTCAACTTCAAGGCTTACAATATAAGTTCCGGCATCAGCATAACTATGTATGGGATTTTGTTCAGTTGAGTTTCCGCTATCTCCAAAACTCCAGATCCATGTGTTGTTGGTGCCTGATGTTGTATCGGTGAAAAGGACAGGGTTGCCAGAACATGCATTTTCGGCAGTAAAGCCTACCTCGGGTAATGGAAAAACTTCAACCGATGTAGTATTTGAATCACTACAACCTGCCTGGTCAACAATTGTTTGTGTAATCTGATATGTTCCTGCTGTGTTATAAGTTACCGAAGGATTTGTATCTGTTGAAACTGTTCCGTTTCCAAAATCCCATGCCCATGAATCAATACTCCCTAATCCGCTGTATGAATTATCTATAATCTGAATTGCTTCACCTTCACAAACACTTGAAACGCTTGTAGTAAAATCAGGAATAATTGAAAGACAGAAGCGTTGCTCGTTGCGCTGTCCTCCTGTGCTTCCGGTAAAGCCCCAATATACATCAGGGTTGTTGCTGAATAAGTTTGCAACAATATTTCCGGTGTAGGTAACACGTAACACACCATCAAAGTAGGCTTCAATTGTTTGTGTTCCAGCATTCCAGTTTACACGTAAGAGGTGGTTTTGCCCGTCTTCTATGTTTCCCGAATTAGTAAGTGCAGCCACCGGGCCTGCAAGATTATTTGCTCCCGAGTGGTCTACATCACCATTTGACTGTATACCGATATGGTCAGTAGACGGGTCGCCATAATTTCCGTTTGTGTAGGTATCAATTTCCACCGCAAGTGAAGGTGTTATTCCGAGATAGCCAAGACCACCCCCAGTAGAACCAATGCTGGTGCTTATAGGTTGTAAAACAAAAGCAATGCCATCAGCACCCACATCGTTGTAACCGAGGAAAACATCAAAGATAAAATCGAATGAATTGGTCAAATCTATCTGGTTTATATTCCAGACTGAACCGCCCTGGGTGTTTAAGTCAGGTGTAAGTAAATAGCAATTGCAACTAAGGGAATCTGCATTGCCATTAACTGCATAGTTTTGGGAGAAAGCATCAAAGTTGATAATAGATAAATGACAATTGATAATTAAAAAGAGAATGATTTTTTTCATGATTATTTTTTTATTATTGATTCAACCCAGGATTTGCCCCAGTTTTCTTTTTCCTGTTCACTCCACAGTTCAGGGTAAAACATTCGTTTCTGGAAACGTGGAGGAAGATATTTCTGCCAGTTTGTTCCGCCTGTTGCGGCTACATTTTCATTCTTGCCTTTCTCCAAATATTTTGCTGCTGAACGGTAGTGGACAAGTGGCCAGTTTACATTTAAATTCACATCCAGTTTTTTCAGGGCATTAATAAGATTTATGTTTTTTTGGTCTGACTTGCTCAGTGATTTGTATTTTGCCCAAAGGTTCTTGTTTTTGTAATCGTTTGCAAGAGCAATTAATTTTTCGGAATACTTTTTCTCGAAATGTTTTAATGTCAAAGTTTTTTGTCCTGTTTCGAGTTCGGTTGCGCCTTTTTTCCAGTATATGTTCTCAAACATTTTTTCTATTTTGGCTTTTTTCCCTTCAAATTTTTTGCGCTCGTCTTTATCTACCAAACGAATAAAATCAGTAGCGCATATTTCTATCATGCGGTATTGTGCCGATTGGAAACCGCTGGCAGGCAGCAAGGCCATGCGGAAGCGGAGAAACTGTTGTTTTTCCATTCCGTTGCCCATGATGTCGAATGAGAGGGTGAGTGCTTCAAAATAATTGTTGATGCGGTTAACGCGCTCTGCAAAATAATTGGCATCTAATGTTTTTTTCCAGCCTTTATCCTCGCCTGTTTCCATAACAATATCGCGACCGTTGTTGGCAATCTGTTCGAGTTCATGCAGGGCGAGACGGAAATACAATTCGGTAACCTGGTGGTACATGATGAAGATTAATTCATCGGGGTAATCGGTTTTGGGGTGCTGGAGGGAGAGCAGAGTGTCTACATTAACGTAATCCCAATAGGTGGTAACGTTGGAATAGAGCAAACCGTCAAGGTAGGAGTTCATGTCCTGTCCTATGGTGGCATATTTTTCCTCGAGCTTATTTACGCGTTCAACAAATTCAGGTCTCAATTTCATCTGTGAGTAATTTTGCAGGGGAAAATTAGATAAAAAGAAGGGGTAATTTTTGGGGTGGAAATTAAACTGTAAACAGGGGAGTGTTAATTCTCTTTCCCAAACGGATATTTGAGGCCTTGGTAGTTTTTCAAATCTGCTTTTACAGAACCGACTACAATCTTTGCTTCAACACGAACAGGAATATGGTTGCCGTCATCACTGAACCATACGGACATATCTTCCTGCTCAGTAAAAATGCGACCGGTTTGCAGCATAGGGTGAAATTTTAATGTGGGGATTTTTCCGAAGGCGGTGTTGATGGTTTCGCGGCCGGCAAACTTTACTTTTAATGGGAAAATTTCGCTGTCGAAAAAAGTGGTTACGGAAACGGTGTCGCCTACTTTTATGGTATCGTAATTCAGGCAGCGGGCATAGTAATAGGCGGAAACTAAATCCTGAATATTAATTGGAACATCAAATGTTTTTACTGATTTATTTATGTAGTCGGTTACAATCACCTTTTTTGCTCGGTGGTTAAAGATTTGTTTGTGTTTTATAAAATAGCCGCCCTCATCTACATCGCGCTCAAAAACCCAGGGAATAAGCGATTGCTCATCCAAATAGGTTTCGTAGGTGTCGCGAATTTTAAAGAAATAATCAAATGAACCTGTGGTGTAGCCTTTTCCGATGATGTGATGCACTTTTCTGCCATCGTGATAATATTCTCTGTTTACTACTTCCATGGTAGCTTCGCCTGCGTCAATCCAGCCATAGTGAATACGAAAGGTGAGCTTTTCGCCTTTTATAAATGAGTTGTTTTCAACTACCCGGAAAGGTTGGGAATTGCTGTTGAAAGAAAGAATAATAAAGATAAAAGTTAAAACTGAAAATCGTTTCATTGTGGGACTAAGTTAGCAAATCACAAGCCAAATACGTTTAATACTATCTTTGCAATCCTAATTTTAAACGAGAAATGTTACAGACAGCCTACATCCGGGAGAAAAAAGAAGAAGTGATTGCGCGCCTTGCTAAACGCAATTTTGATGCAACGCAACAATTAGAAGCTATTCTGCAAGCTGACAATAAAAGACGCGAAATTCAAACACAGAATGATGATTTATTGGCGCAGCAAAACGCTATTGCCAAACAAATAGGTGAATTATTTAAAAGCGGAAAAGCCGCTGAAGCAAATGGACTGAAGGAAAAAACGGCTGCGCTGAAAGAGCAATCGGGTCAGTTAACCGCACAACTTTCGGAAACGGAAGATGAATTGCGCAAACTGCTTTTACAGATTCCGAATGCACCGCACCAAAGTGTTCCCAAAGGAAAAAGTGCTGAAGACAATGAAACAGTTGAAACGGTTGGTGAAATTCCTACACTTCATGCAAAAGCAATTCCTCATTGGGAATTAGCTGAGAAATATGATCTGATTGATTTTAAACTGGGCGTAAAAATTACGGGTGCCGGCTTTCCTGTTTACAAAGGAAAAGGTGCTAAGCTGCAACGTGCGCTGATTAATTTTTTCCTGGATGAGGCTACCAAAGCTGGTTATGCTGAAGTGCAGCCACCTCTTTTAGTAAATGAAGATTCAGGTTACGGAACAGGTCAGCTACCTGATAAAGAAGGACAAATGTATCATGTTGGAGTTGATAATCTTTATTTGATTCCAACGGCTGAAGTTCCTATAACCAACCTGCACCGCGATCTCATATATAAGGTTGAAGATTTTCCGATAAAACAAACTGGTTATACACCTTGCTTCCGCAGAGAAGCTGGTTCTTACGGAAAAGATGTGAAAGGATTGAACCGCTTACATCAGTTTGATAAAGTGGAAATTGTTCAGATACAATTGCCTGAAAAATCTTATGAAACACTGGAACAAATGCGTGATTATGTTGCAGGAATTCTGAAAAAATTAGAACTGCCTTTTCGAGTGCTGAAACTATGCGGAGGTGATATGGGATTTGCATCTGCAATGACTTATGACTTTGAAGTTTTTTCTTCTGCACAAAAAATGTGGCTGGAGGTAAGTTCGGTTTCTAACTTTGAAACTTTCCAGGCAAACCGTTTGAAACTCCGATACAAAGACAGTAGCGGAAAAACACAACTCTGTCATACTTTGAACGGAAGCGCATTGGCGTTGCCGCGCATTGTGGCATCTTTGCTTGAAAATAATCAGGATGAAAATGGAATAAAAATTCCTGCGGTATTGCAATCTTACACCGGATTTGACAGAATTGATTAAT
>SXHM01000080.1 GCA_005773695.1 Bacteroidota bacterium | reverse complement strand
GCGGCATCTGTCTTTTTCGGTCAGGAAGTAAAATCAAAACATCTGAGTTTTTAATCAGAAACAGGTTAAATAAATCTGTGATTAGTAATATTTAGTGTAGAATTACTATTATTGTAGTCCATTCGAGTAATAAAACCAAAGCCATGCTAAGAAAAATACTTTTTTTTGCTGTAACAACAATCGCAGTTCCATCATTAGTAAATGCACAATCTAATAATGTTGGTATCGGAACAACAACTCCTGAACCTTCGGCAATGCTGGATGTTTCATCTACTGAAAAAGGGCTGCTTGTTCCCAGAATGACTATTCTTCAAAGAGATTTAATAGTTCCTACCACACCTTCTTCAGAAGGATTGTTGATTTATCAGACAGACGGAACTTCCGGTGAGCCTAAAGGGTTTTATTACTGGAGCGCCAGTCTTGCTGATTGGTTGCCATTAAATCAAAATACCGGAAACACACCTTCAGGTTTGATTAGCATGTGGTCCGGGCCAATTAATACTATTCCCGGTGGTTGGGCTTTGTGCGATGGATCAAACGGAACACCTGATTTAAGAAACCGTTTTATTCTTTCTGTTCAAAGTTCAGTTGAAAATCCTGGAGCTACGGGTGGAACTCACGACCAATCATTGACTATTGCAAACCTTCCTCCGCACGATCACAGTATTAACCACACACATACTGTAGCAGATGCGGGACATGTTCATGAATTTCCTGTTGTAAATGCTGGACCGGGCACTCCTGGAATACTGAGCACTGCAGTAGGCACAGGCGCTTTGCTTACAACAGCACCTTCTTCAACCGAGACTACCGGATTAACTATAAATCAGGCTTCAGGAAACAGCGGATTAACAGGTTCAGGAACAACATTCGACAACAGACCTGCTTTCTATAAATTAGCGTTTATCATGAAGTTGTAATTTCCCGTAAAGCAGGAAACAACTTCTTACAATACACATGGAATCATTCAAGAGAAGCTACATTTCGCTTGGCGAGTTTATTATTGAGCGCCAATCAGATTTTAAATATGCCAAAGGCGAATTATCTCGCCTTTTCAGCGCTATAAGCCTTGCAGCACGTATCATCAACCGTGAAGTAAAACGTGCAGGGTTAAACAATATTCTGGGTGATTTCGGCTCAACCAACGTACAAGGTGAAGAGGTAAAAAAACTAGATGTTTTTTCAAACGAACAATTTATACATGCGCTTAAGGAGCGTGGTGAAGTTTGTGCCATTGCATCAGAAGAGAATGAAGGGCTGATAGAATTCAACGGTGAGTTTTCTAAAACAGGGAAATACATTGTTGCATTTGATCCTCTGGATGGTTCATCCAATATTGATGTGAATGTTTCTGTTGGTTCTATTTTTTCAATCTACAGAAGAAAAACATCGGGCGATTGTGCAACACTTGATGATTTTATGCAGGCAGGTGTTGAGCAAGTTGCTGCCGGATATGTTATTTACGGTTCATCAACTATGTTGGTTTATTCAACAGGAAACGGAGTAAATGGTTTTACTCTTGATCCTTCTATTGGCGCATTTTTCCTTTCACACCCCAACATGCAAATTCCTAAAACAGGAAAAATTTATTCTATTAACGAAGGCAATTACGTACACTTTCCTCAGGGAGTAAAAGATTATATCAAGTATTGTCAGGTGGAAGATAAGGCTACATCGCGCCCTTATTCTTCACGTTATATTGGTTCCGCTGTTGCAGATTTTCACCGCAACATGCTGAAAGGCGGAATATTTATTTACCCTTCAACAGCCGGAGCGCCTAAGGGAAAACTGCGCTTGCTTTATGAGTGCAACCCACTTGCATTTTTGGTAGAACAGGCCGGAGGAAAAGCTTCGGATGGCTTTAACCGTATTCTGGATATTAAGCCAACATCATTGCATCAGCGCACTCCGTTGTTCATAGGTTCGCCTGATATGGTAGAGCAGGCCGAAGGTTTTATGAAGAAATACGCAGAAGCAGAAGCGTAATTTTCTTCTATTTTCCGGTATAATTAAACGGTGTTATCGCCAACATTTCCTTTTTCACTTTATCAGAAACGTTGAGTGATTTAATAAAAGCCGCAATGCTCTCTTTGCTGATCTTTTCGTTTTTGCGGGTTAAATCTTTCAATGTTTCGTAAGGATTTTTGTAGCCTTCTCTGCGCAAAATAGTTTGCAAAGCTTCTGCAACTACTGCCCAGTTATTATCCAGATCGCGGTCAATGGCTTCTTTATTCAGCACTAATTTGTCCAACCCTTTTTGAATGGATTTGAAGGCAATCAGCGTGTGTGCCAATGGCATTCCAATATTACGTAACACTGTGCTGTCTGTAAGGTCGCGCTGCAAACGCGAAACAGGAAGTTTAGCCGAAAAATGCTCAAACATGGCATTGGCAAAACCAAGATTTCCCTCTGCGTTTTCAAAGTCAATAGGGTTTACTTTATGCGGCATGGCTGATGAACCAATTTCGCCCGCTTTTATTTTCTGCTTAAAGTAATCCATGGAGATGTAGGCCCACATATCGCGGCAGAGGTCAATCAATATGGTGTTGATGCGCTTGTGCGAATCGCACCAGGCGGCAATGTTGTCGTAATGCTCAATCTGGGTGGTGGTTTGCGAGCGCACCAACCCTAACTCGGTGATAAACTTATTGGCAAATTTTTTCCAGTCTGTTTTTGGGTACGCTACATAATGTGCATTTAGATTTCCGGTGGCACCACCAAATTTTGCAGCGTAAGTAAAACCGGGTTGCTCCAACTGAACCATCAGGCGTTCTGTAAATACATTCAGTTCTTTTCCAAGTCGGGTGGGCGATGCAGGCTGTCCGTGTGTATGCGCCAGCATGGGAATGTTTTCCCATGTATTAGAAAGGCGTTCAAGTGTTTCTATCACATCCAGCAAGGCGGGCAACCATATTTGCAGGGTTGCATCACGCATCATGGCAGGAGTTGCTGTATTGTTGATGTCCTGCGAAGTAAGCCCGAAATGCACAAATTCCTTCTCGTTCTTCAACCCGAGTTT
>SXHM01000079.1 GCA_005773695.1 Bacteroidota bacterium | reverse complement strand
TGAATAATAAAGACAAAGCCATTTTATCAAAAAGATTGGCTACCATTTTATTGGATGCACCTGTGGAATTTGAAGAAGACAAGCTTATAATGGAAGCTCCGGACAAGGAAAAGCTGAAAGAGCTTTTCACGGAATTGGAGTTTCGCCAGATTGCGAAACGGGTGTTGGGCGAAGAAATTTCTTCAGAAGTTGCTGAACAAAAAAAAGAGAAAAAAGCAATTGCAACCACTAAAAAGGAAACCGGTCAGTTCGATATGTTTGGCGGTAATGATGAAACAACTGAAGCAACAAATAACGAACAGGGACATGAGATTTTTAAAACCATTGCCAATGTTCTGCACACTTATCATTTAGTTGATACCATTGAGAAACGCACTGACTTAATTAAACTTCTTGCTTCACAAAAAAGTTTTTGTTTTGACACCGAAACAACAGGACTTGATGTTTTTGAAGCAGAGATTGTAGGGCTTTCTTTCTCCTGCAAAAAAGGTGAAGCATATTACGTTACCATTCCCGAAAACCAAACCGAGGCGAAAGAGATCATCACAGAATTCAGGACTATACTTGAAAACGAAGCGATAGAAAAAGTAGGCCAGAACATGAAATATGATATTTCAGTTCTTCGGAATTATGACGTTGAAGTATTAGGGAATAAATTCGATACTATGATTGCGCATTACCTTATTCAACCCGATATGCGCCACAATATGGATGTGCTGGCTGAAACGTATCTCGGGTATTCACCCGTTTCAATTACAACATTGATTGGTGCGAAAGGTAAAAACCAATTAAGCATGCGCAGCGTTGATGTCGCAAAATTAGTGGAGTATGCAGGTGAAGATGCTGACATTACTTTGCAATTACGCGAAGCCTTTGAACCCATGCTTCAAAAAGACGGTACCAATAAAGTGTTCGACAACATTGAAATGCCGCTTGTTGCAGTTTTGGCCGACATGGAAAATGAAGGAATTAATCTTGACACTGCTGCACTTGCATCCTTTTCATTAGAGTTGCAGGACGAATTATTAAAAGTTCAGAGTGAGATCTACCAGATGGCAGGAACTACGTTTAACATTGCATCACCGCAACAGTTGGGCAAGATTTTGTTTGATCACATGAAGATTTCAGACAAGGTGAAAAAAACCAAGACAGGTCAGTATGCAACAGGTGAAGATATTCTGGAGAAGCTGGCTGCTGCTAATCCTATAGTAGAAAAAATATTGGTGTTCCGCGAATTGCAGAAACTCAAAAACACCTATGTTGATCCGCTTCCGACAATGCTGAATCCAAAGACCGGAAAGATTCATACTTCCTATAATCAGGTGGTGGCAGCAACGGGAAGATTAAGTTCCGACAAGCCAAATCTTCAGAACATTCCGATACGGACAGAAAAAGGTCGCGAAGTGCGTAAAGCATTTATTCCACGCAACGATGAGTTCACCATTCTCTCTGCAGACTATTCGCAGATTGAGTTGCGAATCATTGCAGAATTGAGCGAAGACCCCGGAATGATGGAAGCATTTCGTCAGGGTTTAGACATTCACTCTGCAACTGCTTCCAAAGTTTTTAATGTTCCGCTCGAAGCTGTGGATAAGGAAATGCGCAGGAAAGCAAAAGCCGTAAACTTCGGTATTTCTTACGGACAAACTGCTTTTGGTCTCTCACAAACTTTGAACATACCACGCAAGGAAGCATCCGATATTATTGATAATTACTTTGCACAATATCCCAACGTTCGCGGCCTTATGGACAGGAACATCAGCTTTGCCCGTGAGCATGGTTATGTGGAAACCATAATGGGACGAAGACGATATTTGCGTGATATAAATGACAGCAATGCAAACGTGCGCTCAGGTGCAGAACGAAACGCCATTAACGCTCCTATTCAAGGCTCTGCTGCCGACATGATTAAAATTGCGATGATTACAATTCATCGCGAATTGAAAAAGCAAAACCTGAAATCACGATTACTTTTACAAGTGCATGACGAGTTGGTTTTTGATGCTCACAAAGAGGAAGTAGATGCATTAAAATCATTAATCCGTGAAGGAATGGTAAATGCCATTCCCATGAAGGTGCCCATCGAAGTAGATATGAACACCGGCAGGAACTGGCTCGAGGCTCATTGAGTAATTACAGGATTGTGAGAAAAAAAAGTTGAAATGACTGGTCCAGCTGCAAAGCTGTTAGGAATTATTCGATTAAATACTTAGAGTCAGTTTAAATTTTGTTCAATAAAAGTCTTATGGTTGCTATTTTAAACATTGTTTCTGCCGAATCAATTAGTAATTCATAGTTTCTGCAAAGCCTACGCTCGTTATTAAACCAGCCAAATGTTCGTTCGACAATCCATCTCATCGGTAATGGGTTAAAGTCATTGCTCTTATTATCATTGCGCAGTATTACTTGTAGTATATATCCAAACTTTGTTTTTATTTTTTCTGCTAACTCACCCCGGTAACCTCCATCAGCAATTAGTAATTTTATTCCTTTCAGCCTTTCTTTTAAAGTTCGCACTAATAACTCGGCTGGTTTACCATCATGAACATGGCTACGCTTATAATTATTGCTAATAACCAATCATTTATCTACTACTTCATGACGCTTTATACCTTTATTATTTTATTGTCATCTTTTTAAATGAACGATTATTTCCCAAACGAACGATGGTTTGGCTTTCAACTATCCCTGTGCTAGCTTCTGCAGTTTGATTTTAATTTAAGCATGCTTTTATTCGTAACCTGTCCATTATAAAATCAAAAACTTCACCTTCTAACCACTTTGAATAATAGTAATACACTAATTGCCATTTGGGAAATTCTTTGGGTAAAATTCTCCACTGACATCCTGATTTTTTCAAGTAAAAAGCGAATCCCACATCTCTATAAAAAATTGTTTACGCTTCCTATTTGCATTTTTTAAATATCTATTTATAAATTGCCACTGAGTTTCGGTTAGATTGGTTTAATACATTTTGTTTGAAATTTTGGTGAACAACAAATAAAATCGGTATCTCAACCGCTAACCCATAC
>SXHM01000078.1 GCA_005773695.1 Bacteroidota bacterium | reverse complement strand
GAAAGAGGATTGTCGCTCCATAGCACTACATCAGCATCTTTGCCTTCTTTGATGCTGCCCATGCGATTGTCTAAATGCAAAAGCTTCGCTGGATTCAGTGTTACCATTTTCAAAGCATCTTCTTCACTCATGCCACCGTATTTCACAGACTTTGCAGCTTCCTGATTCAGTCTTCTGCCCATTTCGGCATCATCAGAATTGATAGCGGTTACCACACCTTGTTCATTCAGAATATTTGCGTTGTATGGAATAGCGTCAACCACTTCGTATTTATAAGCCCACCAGTCTGAGAACGTAGAAGCACCCACACCGTGAGCTTTCATTTTATCAGCCACTTTGTAGCCTTCAAGAATATGAGTAAAGGTGTTGACTTTAAATCCCATTGAATCGGCAACGTGCATAAGCATATTTATTTCGCTTTGCACATAGGAGTGACAGGTGATGAAACGTTTTTTATTCAGAATTTCAACCAAGGCATCGAGTTCAATATCTCTCCTTGGAGCAATAGAAACTCCTTTTTGTTTTGAATCATTGACATTGTAATCGTTCCAAGTTTTTTCATAATTCTTAGCGCGGATAAATGCATCGTAATACACCTGTTCCACCCCCATTCTGGATTGTGGAAAACGCACAGTGTTATTATCGCCCCAGTTGCTTTGCTTCACATTTTCACCCAATGCAAATTTGATAAAGCCATCTGCGTTTTCAATTTTCATTTTCTCGGGTGTAAGTCCCCAGCGCAGTTTTATCAACGCACTTTGTCCGCCAATTGGATTGGCTGAGCCATGAAGCAATTGCGAAGCCACCACACCACCTGCCAACTGACGGTAAATATTTATGTCTTCGGAATTTACCACATCACCAATGCGCACTTCAGATGAAGAAGCCTGCGCACCTTCGTTAACCCCTTTGCTGATGGCAATGTGTGAGTGCTCGTCAATGATTCCGGCAGTCAGGTGTTTGCCCGTTCCGTCAATCACTTTTGCATTTTCAGCTCCGGAAATATTTTTACCGATTACCGAAATTTTTCCGTTTTCAATCAGCACATCGGTGTTTTCCATTTTGCCTGAACTTTCATTAGTCCAAACGGTTGCGTTTTTGATTATCACCGTTTCCTGTTTAGGTTGTTCACTCCAGCCGAAAGCCATAAACGGATAAGCAAGTTTTCCAATCTCTTTTAGTTTGTTGTCAGTACTGTCTTTTTTTGCTTTTTCAACAAATGCTTCTTTGTAAACTGCTTTCCAATTGGTCCAGGTTCCGGCAGGTAGCTGGCACCTTCCGCTCAGCTGTTTGTCTTCTATTACACCGCTCATGCGTATAAAATCTGTTTTACCTTTTTCTACAGGAAATGATAATGAAACCATTTTTTTGTCCACTGAAATATCGCCAGAAGTGGGAATCGTATCTGAATAAAAAACTTTCAGTGTTGGTTTTCGGTCTTCACCTTCAATTTTCAGAGTGTATGTAACACTGCCACCGATTGTTAAATCGTATGTTCCGCGAATATCCTGAACTTCCAGCGAATTTATTTTGTAAGAAATACCGTTAACCCAGTTTTCTAGAATGATGTTTTTCTTGTCGAAAAGATTGTTTGAAGTGATGATGAAATTGGCTTTTAGTCCTGCTTTAAGGCTGCCTACGGTGTTTTCAACGCCAACTAATTTTGCTGGAGTGTAGGTAATTGCTTTCAATGCTTCGGTTTCAGAAAGACCGTATTCAATGGCTTTGCGCAGGTTCTTCCAGAATTTAGCAAGATCTTTTAATCCATCGGCAGTTATGGCAAAGGGGATTTTATTTTTTTCAAACGCTGCCAAATTGGTTGGCGCCATTTCCCAATGTTTTAAATCATCAAGGTTTACAATCAAAGCATCAAAAGGATCTTCCACATCATACGGATCGGGAAAGTTTAATGGTAAAATGAAAGAAGCGTTGGTTGCTTTTATCTCATCAATTCTGCGGTATTCTGTTCCGCTTCCTTTGATGATGTATTGTTTGACAAACTCATCACCAACTTTGTCTGCGCGAAGTGCAGAAAGAAAATCATCTGTTTCAAAAATCTGAGGCAGAGATTGTGTTTCGTTCCATGCCTGAAGCGAAAGATTGACCTCACCCCGACCATCACCAATTGTTTGGGAGGCATAGCATTGTGCATCAAAATAAGTCTGACGCAATAATGCGATTGAACCCATAAGCGAAGAAGGATAATCCTGTGTTGAGTTTCCTTTTGTGAAGGAATAACAAGCTGCTGCTTTTTCTTTGAGCATTAACTTGTTTTCTTTTCCATCGCCAAGCACAACAAATGCTGAAGTGCCACGCGCAATGCCATCACGCTGCAAGGATAGAACTGAACCGAATCCACTTTTTCTCAGTTCTTCTGCCTTTTTCGCATCAACTGTAAAAACGGAGGAAGCATTAAATTCAGGCTTAAGAGCTTGATTCCATGCATAAGCTCCTTTGGTTTTGCTTTCCATTTGCGGGCCGTGAGCACTTTCTTTTTTTACTTCGGGCATACCATAAGAAGTATAAACATCTACCAATGAAGGATAAATGAATTTGCCTTTCAGGTCAGTAACAACAGTACCTTCAGGTATCTTTATGTCTTTGCCTGTGGCTTCTATTTTTCCTTCTTTGATAAGCAGCGTTGCATTTTCAATTTTAGTCTGGTAATCGG
>SXHM01000077.1 GCA_005773695.1 Bacteroidota bacterium | reverse complement strand
TTTAAAGGCGAAAATGCTTTTTTTGTTTTTGAGCAATTTCTAGCAGATTTTTTGTGTAATTATGCGACTCAATTGATAGAGGGAAATCATGCAAAAGCAGTTGTTGTCGGTTGGGTTGAGTTGTTGAAAGAAAACTATGAGGCTTTCCTTTGCCTGATTGAAGAAGTGGAAGAAGGAACAGAATTGACAAATGAGAATTTAAGTAAATATTATAACGGAAAATAAACAAGCAATGGACGCATTAATAGCAAAACTAAAAACACAGATTATTGAACAATTAAATCTTGAAGGAGTTTCTCCTGACGATATCAGCCCTGATGATTCGCTTTTTGGCGAGGGTTTGGGTTTAGATTCTATTGATGCGCTTGAACTTATTGTTCTGCTTGAGAAAAACTACGGACTTAAAATTGAAAATCCTGCCGAAGGCAAAAAGATTTTCTCCACCATCCGCAGCATTGCGGAATACATTACTGCAAACGGAAAAGCCTAAGACTAAATGTCTGAAAGGATTGCAATAACAGGGCTGGGAATTATTTCTGCCATTGGCGACAATGTGCAGCAGAATCTCGCATCACTGCGTGCAAAGCGTTCGGGTATTGGGCAGATTAAATACCTGGAAACAATTCACAAAGGAAACCTTCCTATTGCTGAGGTTAAACACAGCGATGAAGAGTTGTTGAAACTTGCCGGAATAGCAGAAGATACAGGCTATACGCGAACGGCTTTACTCGGAATGATTGCAGCCAAAGAAGCATTTGATAATTCTGGCGCGAAGAAAGGTGACGGCATAAGAACAGCTCTGATTTCGGCAACTACCGTTGGTGGAATGGGGAGCACTGAAAAATATTATCTCGATTATATTGACCTTGATAAGTCAGGCTATTTTGAGAAATATGTGGATGCACACGATTGTGGAGACAGCGCAGAAAAAATTGCCGATAGTCTGGGCATAAAGGACTTCATCACTTCTATTAATACTGCTTGTTCATCTTCCGCAAATGCGCTGATGCTTGGAGCAAGATTGATAAAACACGGAATTGTTGACCGAGTTGTTGCGGGCGGAGTTGACCCGCTTACAAAATTTACCATCAATGGTTTTAATACATTGATGATTTTGGATAAGGAATACTGCAAACCCTTTGATAAGAACCGCACAGGGCTTACTCTTGGAGAAGGTGCCGGTTTTGTGGTGTTAGAGAAATTAGGAGATGCGCAACGTGAAAGCAAAACGATTTACTGCGAACTTAGTGGCTATGCCAATACCTGTGATGCTTATCATCAGACAGCTTCATCACCGGAAGGAACAGGTGCGTTTCTTTCTATGAGCAAAGCATTAAACCTGAGCGGACTGAACGTGCAAGATATTGATTATGTAAATGTACATGGCACAGCTACGCAAATAAATGATTTATCGGAAGGCAATGCTATGCTTCGGTTTTTTGAAGGCAATGTTCCTAAATTCAGTTCTACCAAAGGATATACAGGACACACATTGGGTGCTGCCGGTGGAATCGAAGCAGTTTTTTCTGCACTTACCATTCATACCAATACCATTTTCCCAAATCTGAATTTTAAAGAAAAAATGGATGAGATTGATTTGGTTCCTGAAACAGAAGTTATAGAAAATGCCGGAGTCAAAAACGTGCTCTCCAACTCATTTGGTTTTGGAGGAAATAATACGTCATTAATTTTTTCAAAGATATGAGGGCGTATATCAGGGGCATAGGAAACATCTCACCGCAAAAAACTTTCAACGATGAAGAGTTTTTGGAGAATATTGTTTCTTATAACAATAACAATATGCTTTTTTGTATTGACCCCGTTTACAAAGAATACATTAACCCGCTACAATTGCGGAGAATGAGTCGTACGCTGCGCATGGGCGTTACTGCTGCAAAAATTTGTCTTAGCGATTCGGGGATTGAAATGCCTGATGCTGTAATAACGGGTACAGGCTTTGGTTGCATTGAAGACACCGAAAAATTTCTGCTTGCGCTTTTAAATAACAACGAACAGCAGTTGACCCCAACGGCTTTTATGCAAAGCACGCACAATACCATCAGCGGGCAGGTGGCAATTATGCTAAAGTGTAAAGAATACAACAGCACGTATGTGAACCGGGGATTTTCATTTGAAACCGCATTGCTTGATAGTTTAATGCTGATTGAAGAAGGTAATGCGCATAATGTGCTTGTAGGCGGTTTTGACGAAAATACACTGAACCTGCATGCAACAACTGCACGCCTCGGACACTGGAAAAAAGAACATGTTAACACGCTAGAATTACTTACATGTAAAACCCCTGGATCTGTTTCAGGTGAAGGCGCAACATTTTTCATGCTTACTGATAAAGAAGATGATAATAATTATGCTTTGCTGAAAGGACTTTCAACGCTATATAAGCCTGAAAACGAAATAGCAGTTGAGCAACATGCTACTGATTTTCTTAAACGCAATAATCTTTCGGCAAGTGATATTGATTTGGTGGTTTATGGTTTGAATGGCGATGTCCGTACAGACGGAGTTTATTATCACTTGCGCGATAAATTATTCAGCGAAAATGCAGGAGCATATTTTAAGCACTTGTGCGGAGATTACTACACCGCTTCTGCTTTTGCACTGTGGCTCTCAGCAAATGCGATAAAAAGACAAGTTGTTCCACAAGCGGTAAGACTTAGTAAAGCGCCATCCGGAACACTGAAAAATATTCTTATCGTTAATCATTACCGCGATATCAATTATTCGTTCATGCTGGTTTCGCAATGTTGAATCACCGAAGCGTTAACTTAATTTTCCCTCTATTATTTATTCTGCTGTTGACCCTTGATTTAAGGATAGGTGTCAGCAACTGGTTTTATCCTGCGCTTGTTTTAGTAAAGCTTGGA
>SXHM01000076.1 GCA_005773695.1 Bacteroidota bacterium | reverse complement strand
TACCACTCCCTCCTTTGACTTGTATAAAATAGCACAAAGATTTCTGCATCTGCATAGTTTTCGTTTCTAAATTTACCACCAAATAATATAAAACTATATTCGCGGTCGGTTTATATTTTAACAAAAAACTCATAACCTTTTTCAAATGGACAGCATAGGTGATGTAATATATGTAATAGCAATTATAGGCTACATTATTTACAGTTTTGTTTCAGGCGCTAAAAAGCAAAAGGCAAAAAACAAACCGGTTGACCAAACAACAACCCGTCCTGATGCAGAACCAGACATTAGAAAAATGCTTGAAGAAATGCTTGGTAAAACTGAAGTGGAAAAGCCGGATCCTGCTCCTGTCTATGAACCCCGCAAAACAAGCATACAACCTGTTTATGAATCCGTAACAGAAGTAGAAGGGCAAAGTCAGGAAGGCAAAGCAATGAACCCGGTTGATAATTATGAATTCGGGAAATACAAAACGCTGGAAGAAACAGTTGATGAAGAATTGGAAGCATCAAAATATGAGCAGTTTAATTCTTTAAATTACAGTGAACAAACAGCTGCTCACAGTATTGCAGAAAAAGAAGGAGTAAAAGAAGTTGCAGCAGTAGAAGAACAGAAGGAAGTAACTCCCTTTGCAAAAGATTTTGATATTGAAAAGGCCATTATATATAGCGAGATATTAAAGCGCCCTGCTTGGGCAATGCAAGGGCATTTAACTTTTATTAACAAAAATTTAACAAGTTTTGGGTTTGAAATGTAAAAAACATACTTTTAGCCCCCCTAAAAAACGGATAAATCCACTATAAAATAATACAGGCACATGCAGAAAAAATTACTTTCACTAGCGATGACCTTCCTTGTTTTCGGTTTTGCAGCAACTGCACAAATTGGAACAGGAACACTAAAAGGTAAAGTTACAGACGATAAAGGCGAACCTCTTCCGTTCGCCAACGTGGTAGTTGAACTCAACGGAACGCTGGTAACAGGAACTCTTACTGATTTTGATGGTAATTACACCATTAAACCAATTTCACCGGGAAGGTTTACTGTAAAAGCATCAATGGTTGGTTACTCAACTTCACAAATAAATAATGTGCAGGTAACTGATAGTAAAATCACATTCCAGGATTTTAAAATAGCTCAGGGTATTCAATTAGGTACTGCTACAGTTACTGAATACGAAGTGCCCCTTATCAAACAGGATGGTGGTTCTGAAACTACCATTACAGCAGAAGATATTGTAAAAATGCCGGGACGAACTGCCGAATCTGTTGCAACAACAGTTGCCGGTGTTTACTCGCAGGATGGTGAGGTTGGAAGTATCCGCGGTTCGCGCGGTGAATCAACCGACACTTATATAGATGGTGTTCGGGTACGTGGTTCTTCTGCAATTCCGCAATCAGCTATTGAACAGGTAACTGTTGTAACAGGTGGTTTGCCTGCTCAGTTTGGCGATGCTACAGGTGGTGTAATTTCTATTACAACCAAAGGTCCCTCACGTCAATTTTACGGTGGCGCAGAGTTGGTAACCTCACAATACCTTGATAATTTCGGATATAATCTTGGAGCATTAAATCTTTCTGGTCCACTTATTATGATTAAAGACAAGCAGAATGAAGGTCAGAAAAAACCATTGTTTGGTTTCTTCCTTTCTGCTGAAGGAACTTATCTTAAAGATCCGGATCCATCTGCAATCGGAATTTATAAAACTAAAGATGAGGTGCTGAAATATCTTGAGGAAAACCCAATCCGCCCATCAGGTTTAACAACAGGTGGTTCATTCCAAAATTCAGCATTTATACAAAAAGAAGATCATCTTCAGAATATTGCTGCAAAACAAAATGTAGCCCGAAAAGACCTTAACCTTTCCGGTAAGATTGATTTGAGCACTTCTGGAACAACCAACCTTACTTTTGGAGGTTCAATGGCCCTCAACGAAAGTAAAATATATGACTACGGAAATGCCTTGTTTAACACTGTAAACAATGGTCAGGTAATTAATAATACTGTTCGAGCTTTCGGAAGATTTACCCAACGTTTTAATGCAAAAGAACCTAAAGAGGGAAAGAAAAGCGGAGGAATAAGCAATGCGTATTACACTATCCAGGTGGATTACACAAAAGTTTTACAAACTGTTCAGGATCCCGACCACAAAGACAATCTGTTTAACTACGGATATGTTGGAAAATTTAAAACTTACACCGTTCCAACCTATGGTTTTGGAATTGATACTACAACCGGTTTGTTCGGTCGAGTGCTTAACGGATTTGCCGACACATTGGTTGAATATACTCCGTCAGATATAAATCCTACTACTGCTGCATATACTACACAGTTTTATGCACAAAATCCTGATGCAGAGGATAACTACGAAAACCTTTTTCAAATTCAGAATAAAGGAGGTTTGTTGAATGGTCAAGCACCCGGAAGCGTTTACGGTTTATGGAACAATACCGGTTCACAGTATAACGGTTATTCAAAGACAGATAATACATCGTTAAGGGTTACTGCACTTGGTTCTGTCGATTTAAAGAATCATGCCTTTACTCTTGGGTTTGAGTATGAGCAAAGAACTGATCGTTTTGTAGGTTATTCTCCCGTTGGATTATGGACTTTAGCAAGACAATTAACCAACTTCCATATTTCTGAGGTTGATGTAACAAATCCCCAACCTGTTTTTGTTGATGGAGTGTTTCAGGATACTATTAACTATCCTCGTTTTTATAATGCAGCAGATCAGGCTTTCTTTGATTATAACCTGCGTCAGTCACTTGGTTTGCAGACAAACGGACTTGATTATGTTGACTTAGACAGCTATGATCCGAGTCAGCTAAATATTAATTTCTTCAGTGCCGATGAGTTGCTTAACAATGGTAATAACTATGTGTCATATTTCGGTTATGACCATACCGGCAAAAAACTAACCGGCAATCCTAGTTTTGATGATTTCTTTACTGCTAAAGATGAGTTTGGAAATTTCAAAAGAGAAATCGCGCCTTTTCAACCTACTTATCTTGCAGGTTATATTCAGGATAAATTTGCTTTTAAAGACCTTATCTTTAACGTAGGTGTGCGTGTTGACCGCTACGATGCCAATCAAAAGGTTCTGAAAGATCCTTTTTCTTTATTTGAAACAATCAAAGCAGGAGAAGTTACACAACTTGGAGGAAATGATGTTTCACATCCTTCAAATATAGGTGATGATTATGTAGTGTATGTAAATGACATCAACAGCCCTACAGCTATTGTTGGTTACAGAAATGAAAGAACTTGGTACAACGCAGAAGGTGTTGAGATTTCTGACCCTTCTGTTTTAAGAACCGGAAGTGGAATCGCACCTTATTTAGTTGACCCGTCTGATAATATTGTAAGCTCAAAAGCATTTAAAGATTATCAGCCGCAAACTAACATTATGCCGCGTATTTCTTTCTCTTTTCCGATTTCTGAAGATGCATTGTTTTTTGCTCACTACGATGTGTTGACTAAACGCCCAGTTGGAGGAAACAGACTTGATCCTACCGATTATCTGTTTATAGAAAACCGCTCATCTTCTCTATTGAACAACCCTGACCTTAAACCCGAAAAAACAATTGATTATGAATTGGGTTTCCAGCAAAAATTAAACAGTAACTCAGCAATAAAATTCTCAGCATTTTACAGAGAGTTAAGAAACCTTATTCAGGCTACAAGAATTCTTGAAGCTTATCCAAGAACCTATAATACATATGGTAACCTTGACTTTGGAACTGTGAAAGGACTTTCTTTGAGTTATGACTTACGCAGAACAGGAAACATCTGGATGCGTGCCAGCTATACCTTACAATTTGCTGACGGAACAGGATCGAATGCAACAACCGGACTTAATCTTGTTAACTCAGGTTTTGGAAACCTAAGAACCATTCAACCTTTGAATTTTGACCAGCGTCATAATATAGTTTTAACGCTTGACTACCGTTTTAAATCAGGGAAAGATTATAACGGTCCACGAATCGGAAAACTTAATATTTTTTCAAATACAGGTTTAAATATTATTGCCCGTGCCGGTTCAGGAACACCTTATACCCGCGCAATTTTACCTACATTCGGAGGAGGAGGAACAAGGGTTGATGGTTCATTAAACGGTTCACGTTTACCATGGCAATTTAAAATTGATGCGCGTTTAGATAAAGATATTCCGCTCAATTTCGGTAAAAAAGAAGGGAAAAGAAAACCAGCAAACCTGACAGTTTATTTGCAGGTTCAAAATATTCTCAACACAAAAAATATCATCAATGTTTATCGTAAAACTGGAAACCCTAATGACGATGGATACCTTGCTGCAGCTCAGTTTCAGAATAATATTGCTTCTCAAAATGATGAGCAGAGTTTCCGCGATTTGTATGCAGTAGCCATTAACAATCCCGATAATTACAGTCAGCCGCGCAGAATAAGATTAGGGTTAATGTTTAGCTTCTGATTATATAATACAGAAGACATAATATAGAAAATTAAAATTGTACTAAAATGATTAAAAAAGCAAATTCAATAAGTATAGCCGCAGTATTTGCGTTTATGTTTTTGTTCAGTAATGCCTTTGCTGAAAAAACACATGGAGTAAATGATAACAGCGGTAAAACAAGTTCACCGCAGTCAGTTTCTGCAGGATGTGTTCCACCCTCATCAGGGTTAGAATTGGCTATCAACAACGTAAAAACTGTAATCTATACAGGTGCTGATAAATGGTGGGATTTAATAGGTAACGCACGTTATGAAGTTCCGAAAGGTTCAGGAAAACACTCTCTATACACAGGTTCGTTGTGGATGGGTGGTGTTGACGTAAATAATCAGTTGAAAGTAGCAGCTCTTCGTTTTCGTCAGGTGGGTAATGATTTTTGGCCTGGCCCGCTTACTACTGACGGAGCGGCCTCAATTGAAGCAGATGTTTGTGCGCAATACGACAAATTCTTTAAAATTACTCGTTCAGAAGTAGATGAATTTGTGGGGTGGTATAGTTTAATGAGCGACCCGGCTCTTCAGGCAGAATTGTTTCCCGGTTATACTATTCCTGCTTCTATCTTAAACTGGCCTGCACATGGTGATGTAACTCTTGGTCAGGATTATTACTTAGCTCCGTTTTATGATGCTGATGGAAGTGGTGATTATAATCCTGAAACTGGTGGTGATTATCCTAAATATGATTTAACAGGTGAAGTTGATTGCCGCACAACTCGTGATATCAGATTGTTTGGTGATGAAACTCTTTGGTGGGTTTTTAACGACAAAGGAAATATCCACACCGAAACAGGTGCTGATGCAATCGGAATGGAAATCCGTTCACAGGCATTTGCATTTGCTACTAACGATGAAATAAACAACATGACTTTTTATAACTACGAGTTAATTAACCGTGGTTCATTTACACTTTCCAACGCTTATTTTGCTCAGTGGGTTGATCCGGATTTAGGTTTTGCTACTGATGACTTTGTAGGATGTGATGTTGGTCGAGGATTAGGGTATTGCTACAATGGAGTTGCAGTTGATGGTTCAGGAGGACCTCAACAATATGGAGCTAACCCACCTGCTGTTGGTATTGACTTTTTTGAAGGACCTTATCAGGATAATGATGGTATTGATAATGCAAAAGGAATAGGACCAAACGAAGCATTAAATGGTTTAGGATATGGCGATGGTATTATTGATAACGAACGTTTTGGAATGAGGAGGTTTGTATATCATAACAACTCAGGTGGTGGAGGTAATCCGGCTCAAACAGACCCTTCAACAGGAACAGATTATTACAACTACTTACGTGGAATCTGGCTGGATAATACTGTAATGTTATATGGCGGCAGCGGACATCCTTCAGGAGGCGGAAATGCAAGCGTTCCTGCTCAATTCTAAACCGCTAACCTCCCGGATTGCTGCAGTACGAGACCCCCATCGCAATCCTTCTTGTTTACACCCCTTGCCACCATCCCAACCAC
>SXHM01000075.1 GCA_005773695.1 Bacteroidota bacterium | reverse complement strand
TGTGCACCAGTATTTCCCTGCGGACCTGTAGCACCTGTGGCTCCGTTAGTTCCATTCGTTCCGTTAGTGCCGGCAGCTCCTGTAGGACCTTGTGCACCAGTATTTCCCTGCGGGCCTGTAGCACCTGTGGCTCCGTTAGTTCCATTCGTTCCGTTTGTGCCGGCAACTCCTGTAGGACCTTGTGCGCCAGTATTTCCCTGTGCACCCGTTGCTCCATTAGCACCGTTTAATCCTGAAGGGCCTGTTGGGCCTGTAGCACCCGTTGTTCCGTTTAATCCGGCTGCCCCTGTTGGGCCTTGTGGCCCCTGAGCCCCTGTTAATCCTTGCGGACCAGTTGAACCGGTAACACCTTGCGTTCCCTGTGCGCCTGTAACACCCTGTATTCCCTGAATACCTGTAACACCCTGTATTCCTTGTATGCCAGTTGGACCAGTAGATCCTGTCAACCCGGTTGGGCCTTGAGGACCTGTAGCACCGTTCAATCCCGAAAGCCCTTGCGGACCGGTAGGTCCCATGGGGCCGATTGCCAGAACCCATACAACCCCATCAAAATACCAAAAATTGTCAGTTGTTATGTCATAAACCAATAATCCTGTAGCAGGTGAAAGAATTGCTAATTTTTGTGCGGTAGTCATTCTTGGAACCAGAAAGCCTTTATCGTCTGATGTTAAGTCTAGGATGGAAGATGGATCGGGAGCTAATGTTCCTATTCCCATATTATCCTGTGCCATAAGCAGCCCGGTTGACAATAAAACAGAAGAGAGAATGAGCGTAACTATTTTTTTCATATTGTGATGATTTTATGTTCCTAAAATTTTTGGGGTAGCAAAACTATGAAAAATATCGATTGAGTTACTTAAAATGTAATCTTAATCATAATATAATCTCGACTAACGGATGTGATTTAATTAAGCGGATATTATATTTGCCACAAAATAATTTAAATCACAATGATTCAACGTAAACAAACTGCTTACCTTGTTATAGCTGTTTTGCTTTTGCTACAACTGTTTATTTTTCCTGTTTATGCGTTTGAAAAGGGCGAAGAAAAAATGCTTTTTTATATCTATGGGATTGGGAAAATAAGTCCCGATTATTTTGCCACTATTGCTTTAAATGTATTCAGTATTTTTCTGCTGTTGGCTATTATTTTTCTTTACAAAAACCGCAAGAATCAAATGCTGCTTTGCAAAATAGCAACGCTCTTGATTACGGGTTTAATAGTTGCTATTTTTTATTTTGCTGAAAACGCAAAGTCGCTACCAGAAATTAGGGGTTATACTTCATCAATGCGCCCGATGCTGGTTGCTCCTTTGGCTGCTTTGGTATTGGTTATACTTGCCAACCGAGCAATAAATCAGGATGAAGAACTGGTTCGTTCGGCTGACAGGTTGCGCTAAAAGCTTTAGTTTTACTGCTCTCTATCTGTTTGTAAGTTCAATTTGTAGCACTGCAAACTAATAATGGTTTAAGCAGACTGAATTTGCTATAGTTCAACTGAGGCCTGCACTAGCGGATTTAAGCTAAACTCTCTTCTTTATTATTCTTAAACTGCAACTCAAACAACGTTTTGTAATGCCCGTAATTCTTTAATAGTTCTTGGTGGGTTCCCATTTCAAGGATTTCGCCTTTGTCGAGGACAATAATCTTATCAGCTTTTTGTACTGTTGCAAGACGGTGTGCAATAACTACAGAAGTTCGGTTTTCAGTAAGCTTGTTCATAGCTGCTTGAATTAGAAATTCTGATTCGGTGTCAATGGATGATGTGGCCTCATCCAGCACCAATATTTTAGGATTGTAAATGTAGGCACGGATAAAAGAAATCAACTGTCGCTGACCAACGCTTAGCATTGCTCCCCTTTCCATCACGTTATAATCGTAATTTCCGGGAAGAGAAGAAATAAACTCATCAGCACCAACGGCTATTGCGGCTTGGCGGATTTGTTCTTTGGTAACCGCTTCGTTTTTCATGGAAATGTTGTTGGCAATAGTGTCAGAAAAGAGAAAAACATCCTGTAATACAACTGCAATGTTTTTGCGCAACTCATTCAGTTCATAATCGCGAATGTCAATACCGTCAATTGTTATTTTGCCTTTGTTGTATTCATAAAAGCGGCTGAGCAAACTGATGATGGATGATTTTCCTGAACCCGTTGCGCCTACTAAAGCCATTGTTTCGCCCGGCTTTACAGTAAACGAAATACCTTTTAAAACCCAATCTTCATCATTGTAGGCAAACCAAACATCTTCAAATTTTATTTCGCCTTTCAGTTCGTTCATTTTCGCTCTTCCGTTATTGTCAATTACTGAAACGGTGTCCATAACTTTAAATACACGTTCGCTGCTGACCATACCCATTTGCAAGGTGTTAAATCTATCCGCAAGCTCGCGTATAGGACGGAAAAGCATATGGATATAAAGTATAAAAGCAACAAGGTTTCCCAGCGTAACCTGGTCACGAATTACACCTTTAGAGCCCCACCAAACTAGCAGACCGATGGAAACCGCAGACAGCACCTCTACCGCAGGAAGAAACACCGAATAATACCAGATAGAACGGATGTTGGCATCGCGGTGACGGGCGTTTATTTTTTTAAATCTATACAGTTCTTCGTCCTCGCGGTTAAAGATCTGAACAACATTCATACCGGTGATGTGTTCCTGCAAAAAGGCGTTTAGTTTTGCCACCTCGTTGCGCACTTCCTGAAACGATGATTTGATGCCGTTTTTGAACAGCCAGGTGCTGAATAGTAAAACAGGAATAGTAGAGAGGCTTATTAATGCCAAGCGATAGTCTACCCAAAACATTACACCAATCACCACAATCAGTTTCAGAACATCGCCAATAATAACCAGTAAGCCTTCGGAGAAAATATCGGCAATGGTTTCCATATCCGAAATCACGCGGGTAACAAGAGTACCTATGGGAGTGTGGTCAAAATATTTTAATCGCAACTGATTAATATGTGCGTACAGTTTTACGCGCATGTCGCGGATAACCGCCTGTCCCAGCCAGTTTGCAAGGTAGATGTAATAGAAGTTTAGAATGGCTTCTGCAAACAGCAAAGCCACCATCAGTAAAGTTATGTAGAGCAGGCTTTGAGCATCGCCATTGGCAATATGATGGTCAAATGTATATTGAATTAACCAAGGACGCAGAGGCGAAAGGAAAGCCAGTACAATGGTGAGAAAAAGAGTAATAGCAAATGTCTTTTTGTAAGGTTTTACAAACTCAAATACCCTGCTTAAAACAGGGAAATCTACTGCGTTGCCTGATACTTTACTCATTTATAAATACATCGTCTTTATAGTCAATCTTTACTAACGACAAACCCTGAGCCGGCGCCGAAAACCCTGCTTCGGCCCGGTTTTGCCCTTCTGAAATTTTTTCAAGTTGCTCAAAGGTTATTTTGTTTTTACCTACACCAACCAGCGTGCCTACTATCGCTCGAACCATATTTCGCAAAAAGCGGTTGGCTCTTATTGTAAACACAAGTATATCGACTTCTTTTTTCCATTCGGCAAACTGCACATCGCAGATATAATTATCAACCTGGGTATTTCCTTTAGTGAAACTTTTAAAATCCTTTTTCCCCAACAACGATGCTGCTCCTTTGTTCATTTTTTCAATATCTAATTTGCCATAGATAAACCAGGCATAATCTCGTAAAAACGGATTGGGAGTAT
>SXHM01000074.1 GCA_005773695.1 Bacteroidota bacterium | reverse complement strand
TGCCACCAAAACCACTTCCTCCCCCGCTCCATCCTCCAAAACTGCCTCTGCCCGATGAAAAATCTCTCCACTTGCCTCCCGGCTTGTTTTGCAACGCATTTAATAAAGCCCATGCAGCCCAAAAACCAATGTGGTTTACACGCGAATACTGGCGGGCTTCATTTACACGGTAAAGGAAAATAAGCGCAAAAACTCCAAGTACAATAAAGATAATATAAATTGGGAAAGGCTCTTCGCCTCCCTTGCGGCCTTCGCCTTTGTATTCGCCTTTAGTGTAGGCTATAATATTATCGGTAGCCCTATCTAATCCTTCATAATAATTGCCGCTTTTAAAGGAAGGCTTCATATCGTTTTCAATAATGCGCTTAGCAATGGCATCGGGCAAAGCACCTTCCATTCCGTAACCGGTTTGAATGGTCATTTTGCGGTCGTCCATGGCTACGAGCACCATTATTCCGTTATCTTTTCCATCGCGACCAACACCCCATTTTTCTGCAAGACCAACAGCATATTCAGCTACTTCATATCCGTCCAGCGTTTTGATTAATACAACTGCTATTTGCGAAGAAGTAGAATCATCAAACAGCACTAATTTATTTTCAAGCGCATTAACTTCATCAGAAGAAAGTGTTCCGGTATAATCAGTAACTAAAGTTGACGACCGCTCGGGATAATTCTGCGCATAAAGCAGAAAAGGAAGTGTCGCAAACAGCAAGCTAATTGCCAGCCTGAGAGTCGAAGGCAATCTAACCCAACTCCACATGGTCTGAAAGTTCGTTTTTATCATGATGTTGACCCGGGAAATGTTTTTGCAGAGCATCTCCGGCAAGTATTATTCCTTCTGAAAGTCCATCTTTAAAATGACCTTGCGAAAACTTCTCCTTCATAAGATCTTTGATATGATTCCAAAAATCTATATCAACTTTTGCATTAATACCAATATCACCTATGATTGCAAATTTGTGGTCGAGATAAGCAAGGTAAAACAACACTCCGTTGCGTAATTCTGTTTGGTGCATTTCTAATTTCTCAAACATAAAAGCAGCACGGTCAAGCACATCGTCTTTACAGTGGTCTTCCACAAAAAGGCGGATTTCGCCTGACGTTTTCTGCTCTGCATGTTTAATTGCTTTTACAACCTCACTTTGAACTTCGGGAGTAAAAAAATCAGCAGCTTTCATTCTGCTAAAATTTCACGGCAGGTACATTTTCAGTGCCTTCTTTGGCTTCAAAATATCCTTTCTTCTCAAAGCCGAACATTCCTGAAAACATCAATTGTGGAAATTTCCTGATGTAGGTATTGTAATCCTGAACAGATTCATTAAAGTTTTTACGGGCTACAGTAATGCGGTTTTCAGTACCTTCCAATTGAGCCTGCAATTCCATGAAATTTTGATTGGCTTTTAAATCGGGATATTGTTCCACAACTACCATGAGCTTTGATAAAGCAGAAGAAAGTCCTGCCTGTGCTTCCTGAAATTTTTGAATTGATGCGGCATCTAATTTTGAAGGATCTACTGTTACGCTTGTAGCTTTTGCACGTGCTTCAATTACTGCTGTGAAAGTTCCCTGCTCATGTGCGGCATAACCTTTTACAGTTTCAACCAGATTTGGAATCAGGTCTGCTCTACGCTGGTATTGGTTTTCAACCTCAGACCATTTAGAGGTAACGGCTTCTTCTTTTGAAACCATGCTGTTGTATCCGCAACTGCTCAAACTGATTGCAGCGATAAATAATAAAGGAATAATCAGAAAACGGTTGTTCATTGTTATGTTTTAATTTGGTTAAATAATTATGCGATGAATTCGGTGCAAAGGTATAGTTATTCCACTTTTCAATACGATGTTTTTATCACCAACTGCCCAAATAGTTGTTTCTGTGTATTTAACACCTTTATCATCCTCAAAAACGATCTTTACTTTATTATGTTCAATATTGCCCAAAATCGTTGCATCAGACAAATCTTTAAGCCTGAGCTTTTGGCCAGCTTCATCAGCAACTACTTCTGTTTGCGGAAAATGAAGTTTGCCAATATTTTCTTTTTCAATGAACTCGGCTTTTTGCAAAATTGCTTCCATAAAATGTTGTTTTAGTGTTAAACATTTTTATCAATACACCGCACAAGATATATCAATTTAGTTTGTTTACCAACTTTGTATCGCTCGTCTATTCTTTTGCCAATTACATAGACAATATTTTGCTCTGAACACAGCAGCCATGTATTTTCTTTTTCAGGAATAGAGAGTTTTATATCGGTGAAAAAATCACTTAATTTTTTCTTTTTATTCATTCCCAAGGGATAGAAAAAATCACCCTTTTTCCACTTTCTTATTTCTAATGGAAATTTGAGTTTTTCAAAATCAAGGCAAGCAATATTACTATCGTTTGGTATTTTAAATTTAGCAGACCCCTCAACCTTTGAAAACTCTAAATTACCAGTAGCGACAATGCTTTTTGATTTTTGTGAAATAGAAAATACTTCTTTCTTTTCAGTTAGAACTTGTTTAGTAATAATCAGATTTTCTCTGTCCTTTACTAAGCGGTGAGTTGAGGAAAAGAATGTTTTGCCCGATCCGGAATCAAGAGCAGAAAAAACTTCTTCAGCTACCTTAGAACTAAACTGATATTTTTTCAAAACCTCATACAGTAAAACCGAAGCAAAAGGTGATTTTTTTAAATCAGAAATTGAGATTGAATTATTCTTCAAAATCTGCTTCCTGTGTGCATCAATAAAGTGATTATAAACTTTCTCAACTTCGCTTAATCTCATAATTTCCTCACTTAACGTATTTCTGAATGAAGGATTTATTTCTTCAAACAGCGGCAGGATTTTATGCCTTATCTTATTGCGTAAATATTTATCAGATGCATTGCTGCTGTCTTCACGAAATTTCAGTTTATTTTTCTTTACAAATGCATCAATTTCATCTCTGTTTGCAAAAAGCAAAGGACGAATTATTGCATCTCGTTTTACTGAAATTCCATGCAAACCCGCAATACCTGTTCCACGAATGAGGTTGATAAAAAATGTTTCCAATTCATCATCTTTATGATGTGCTGTCGCAATAAAATCAAAACCATTTTTGCTGCGGATTTCTTCAAACCAATCATATCGTAAAATCCTTGCTGCTTGCTGAACAGACAACTTGTTTTTTTGGGAAAAATCTTTGGTTTGAAAACGCCTTGAAAAAAAATCTACTTTATATTTAATAGCCAACTTTTTCACAAAATTTTCATCTTCATTCGCCTCTTTTCCCCGTAGCTGAAAATTGCAATGCGCGATAGCAAAAGGAAACTTTGCTTTATAAAAGAGTTCGCACAAAGCCACCGAGTCGCGTCCTCCGCTTACAGTAATCAGTGTTTTATCTCCTTTT
>SXHM01000073.1 GCA_005773695.1 Bacteroidota bacterium | reverse complement strand
TATTGGCGAGAGTATTGCAAAAACAAGAAAGGAGCGCCCGTCAGGGATAAAGAAAACGGTGTTGAGCAAGGCAATGAAAACAATGACAGTAAAAAATCTTTTCCGGAATGCAATCCAACCATTTTTAAGGTGAAGTATTTCGCTCTGACTTTTTCCCTGTGCAGTAGAAGCAAGCAGGTAGTAAACAGTAAAAACAAGCAACGAAAAGAACACTGTGTTAAATATATAAAACACAGGATATTTATAATAGTTTAGGTATGAATACAAGTTTTCGAAAACATTGAAATAACTCTGCGAATTCATAGAATCTGTTCCGTAATAGGTGTAGAGTTCAAGTAATTTTTCGCGCAATACAAAATAAGTTGAAATGCTGAAAACTCCTGCCAGTACAAGTGATATGGCAATGATTTGTTTTAAATAAATTTTGTAAAAAATAAATAATTGAATAAAAACTTCACCGTTTGATTTAATGCCTGTAAATTCTACTTTGTTTTCTCCGTTTGCGTTAAGTCTTGATTCGGGTTCAATGCTTTCGAAGCCTTCATTGGCTTTATGCCGTGGATACCATACAAAGTAGCCGAGTATAAAAAACAGTGATAATAAAATTACGGCCAACCTAACTGGATCAGGAAGGTCGGTGTAGCGGGTAAGAAAGCCTTCAATATAAGCAGCAAAAACAAAAATTGGCGAAATACCCAGCATAATTTTTATGGCCCTGCGTGCCGAAACCTGAAAAGATTGCAAACGAGAATATGTGCCAGGGAATACCAGCCCGTTACCCATTACTATCCCAGCCGAACCTGCAATGATAATGGCTGAAATTTCAAGTGTTCCATGCATCCAGATGGTGAGAAACGATTCGCGAAACAAGCCTTGTTCAACAAAAAAATACTGAAATGAGCCTACCATAATTCCGTTGTATAGCAAAAAGGCCAATGTTCCGATGGACATGATTACGCCCAGAATAAATGTGTAAAAAGCCACAAACAGATTGTTCACTGTTATACCAAGAAACATATCTACCTCGTTCATCTTCTTATAAACCGCCATAGGGTCAGCGGTGCGGATGTTTTCTTTGGTCATTTCCACATATTGATCGCCAAGTATAAGACGATAAAACTCAGGATCATAAGCGCTTGACAGTACGCCAACCCCCATTGCCAAAGCAAATACCAGAAATGAAACCAACAGTTCCTTTCGTGTCTGATACATAATAAAAGGCAACTCCTCTTTCCAGAAAATAGCAAAGCGATTTCCTTTTTCTTTTTTGTTTTTATAAATGCTTTGAAAAATCTGTTGAGCTAGCTTGTTGAGATAAACGCGAACCGAGCGGTTAGGGTAAAAGGTACGTGAATATGAAAGATCATCGGTAACCTGCACAAACAGGTTACTCAAACTGTCGGGGTCTTTCTTTTTTTGCTTGAGAATTTGCTCAAACTCAAGCCATTTTTCCTTGTTCTGTTTTATAAAACCGGTTTCGCGCATTAGTGGGGTAAAAGTAAAAAGAAAGCGAAATGTTTTTCGTTAGGACTTTAAAGTCCTGTTTTTAAAACAATAGAGTAAATGTTATAGATTTGGGGAAGAATTATAATACCAAAACAACATGAACAAACTCATCACCACCATCATCTTCCTGCTGCTAAGCATTACTGCCTTCTCACAAACCGAAGCGGAAGAAGAAATTTTTACCATAGCTGAGCAAATGCCCGAATACAAGGGCGGTTTGGGCGAGATGATAAAATTTATAAATTCCAATATTCAGTACCCAAAATTGGATGCAAAAGGACTTGAAGGAACTGTCTATGTTTCGTATATAGTGGAAAAAAACGGTAAAACAACCGGGCATAAAATACAAAACAGCAGAGGATGGACACTGGAAACGGAAGCGCTGCGTGTTACCCAACTACTGGAATTTGAAAAGCCCGGAATGCAGGGCGACAAACCGGTTCGTGTACAATTAACCCAACCTATTAAGTTTAAGTTGAATTAGTAAAGAAAGAGTTTTTTGCGGCTTTGTGAGCAAATAAAACACAACCCAAACAAAACTTTTGACTTAAAAACCTACCAGCCCGGCACCCACGCAAACATAAGCGGAGCAGAAAAATTACTTAAACCTGATACACCTTGCGCGGCAAATAATACTGGTAGTAGTTAAAGCCTGTGCTTCAACCTGCCAGGTGGTTCCCGAATTGGTTATATTACAGTATTCTCCGGTTCCAAAAGAAAATTTGCCATTAAAACCGGTAATAAAACAAACGCTGTTATTGGTATCATATCCTGCCGGTGCATTATCTTGAACTGTTCCGGTGCTGTTATTAATTGAAGCTGAAAATTCTGCGGAATAATTAGGTGAAGCCCCTTTGTATAAGGTACCATTGTTGTCTGCCATTACATATACATTGCCGCTGCCGTTAAGGGCACCCGCTGTGCCGTATGATTGTATTGTACCGTTTACGTGAAGATTTACCGGAGCGCCAGCACCTATATAGAGATTACTTCCTGAATTGGGTGTTCCCCAAGGGTACAAATAAACATTGGTGCCGTCATTTCTTAATACTGCATTACTTGTTCCATCGGTTTGTCCGGCCTGATAAAGGAAAGTAGCCTGACCATAAGAAGCAAGAGCACCGGTTTTAAAACTGGTATAACCTGATGCACCGGGGCTCCATCCTCGGGTTGAGAACCAATTGTCGGAGTCTAAACCAAAATGTGCGCCCCATACACCTTCTTTGTGAAATACAATGTATGCT
>SXHM01000072.1 GCA_005773695.1 Bacteroidota bacterium | reverse complement strand
CAAAAGGGTTGGATAAATCAATCTGATTAAGATTCCATACTGAACCACTCTGACCTCCTGCATTAGGTGTAAGTTGATAACAGTTGCATGTAAGTTGTGAGGCGTTACCGTTTACAGCGTATTGTGCTGAAGCAGGTAAGAAAACGACAGCTGGCAGTAAAAAGCTGGCAGTAAAACGCAGAAAGAGAAAAACAGTTTTTTTCAATCGCAAGAACATTGCTTCAAAATTATGAAATATTTTAGATGAAGTAATAAAGTGGAAAGCGAGTTATTTACAAAAGCATGTTAGTGCAACAATTTTCAGGAACGTATATTAATCATCTTTTTTTTCTGCCGACATGAAAACGCAATGCAAGATTAAACGCTAATTTAGCGCCTCAATTTTAAAAACTATGTTTACGCTGCTGAAGCGCGAAATTCTCAGTTTCCTTAACTCACTTTCAGGATATATTGTGGTGGGTGTTTTCCTCCTGATCACAGGTTTATTCATGTGGGTTATTCCAAATGAATCCAATGTGTTGGATAACGGTTATGCCACTATCGATTCACTATTTATGCTGGCCCCTTGGGTATTTATGTTCTTGGTTCCTGCTGTTACCATGCGCTCGTTTGCCGATGAAACGAAAAGCGGGACCATAGAACTCTTGCAAACCAAACCGCTAACTGATTTCCAAATTATTTTTGCGAAATACGCTGCAGGAGTTATGTTGGTTCTATTTTCGGTTGCACCTACATTAGTCTATTATTTTTCGGTTTATCAATTAGGATTTCCGGCAGGTAACATAGATAGCGGAAGTGTTATGGGTTCTTACTTCGGTTTAATTTTTCTTGCAGCTGCATTTGTTGCCATCGGTATTTTCGCTTCGTCAATCACCGACAACCAAATCATTTCGTTTATCATCGCGCTTTTTCTTTCCTGGTTTTTCTTTGATGGTTTTGCAAGCATTAGTTCATTAGATGTTTTCGGGAAAGTGGATAATATTCTGCTTAATTTAGGGATGCTTGAGCATTACATCAGTATGAGTCGCGGTGTACTGGACACGCGGGACATGGTCTATTTTATAAGCCTTAGTGCAGTTTTTATTGTGTTTACCCAAATTGCTTTAAAGCGAGGAACGAATACCGCAAAATCATTTTCAGAAAGAACGGGTGTGAAATTATTTTCTATGCTGGTTATCATTATTACAATTAATATTATCGGAGGTTTTCTATTTAAGCGCTTTGACCTGACTGCCGAAAAACGTTACTCCCTCTCCCCTAACACTATTGAGTTAATTAACAATTTAGATGATGTGGTGTATGTGAAAATTTATCTGGAAGGAGACTTCCCTGCAGACTTTAAACGCCTGCGAAACAAGACAAAAGAGATGCTGGATGAATTTCGCGCTTACGGAAAAAATAAGATAGAATACGAGTTTATTAATCCATCTGAAAATCCTGATAAAAAGCAACGCGAGAAATTGTATCGTCAATTGGTGAAACAAGGATTGCAACCCACCACTTACAAACTAAATGAAAAAGAAGGCGCGGTTGAAAACACCATTTTCCCGGGAGCAGTTGTTTATTTCCGCGAAAAAGAAATGCCTTTGCAACTGCTGAAAAGCAGGTTGGGCGCTGCACCTGTTGAGATGCTTAACAATTCCATTGAAGATCTGGAATATGAGATATCTAACACTATCCACAAACTTAGCAAAGACAAAAATGATAAAGTAGGTTTTGTGATGGGGCACGGAGAATTGGACAAACCATTTGTGGCTGACATTGCCGGAGCGCTCAGTGAATACTATATTGTTGACACAGTTGCCATCAATTCACAATTAAATAGTCTGGATGATTTTAAAGCCATTATTATTGCCAAACCCGACACAGCATTTGACGAAAAAGATAAGTTTATTATTGATCAGTTTGTAATGCGCGGAGGAAAAGTATTGTGGCTGGTTGATGGCTGCGAAGCAAGTATGGACAGCCTGCAAAATTCAAGTGCAACTTTGGGGATGCCTGTGGATGTGAACCTTGCTGATCAGCTATTTAAATACGGTGTGCGCATCAATACAAATGTTATCCAGGATTTGCGTGCAGCCGAAATTCCGGCTCCTACAGGATATGTAGGAAATCAGGTGCAGTGGGGATTACAACCCTGGTTATTCTTTCCATTAATTGTGCCTATGAGCGAGCATCCGGTAGTACGCAACCTGAATGCTATCCGCACCGAATTTGTTTCGAGCATTGATACTGTTGGTGCAAAAGGTGTGAAGAAAACTATTCTTCTTGCCTCATCAAAATACTCACGCACCTTGCCTACACCAGTGAAAGTAGGATTGGAAATTCTGGTAAATAAACCCGATGAAGGGCTGTTCAACAAATCGCAAGAACCGGTTGCTGTTTTACTGGAAGGTGAGTTTGAATCGGTATTTACTAATCGGGTACCACCATCCATTCAGCTGAGTAAAGAAATAGGTTTTAAAGAAAAAAGTGTTGCCAACAAAATGATTGTGATCTCGGACGGAGATGTTATCAAGAATAAATACAAAACAAGCACTGGCGAAGTTTTTCCGTTAGGTTTCGATACTTATACAGAACAGACCTTTGGCAACAAAAAATTCATACTTAACTGCATGAATTATCTGTGTGATGATTCAGGATTGATTTCGGTGCGGGCGAGAGAATTAAAAATACGTTTATTAGACAAGAAAAAAGTTGTAAAGCAGCGACTGGAATGGCAATTGCTGAATGTTGCGTTACCTGTTTTACTGATTATTATTTTTGGAATTGTACAAACTGTTTTAAGGAAAAGAAGATACGCGAAATGAAAAAAAACAAGGCATTTATAATTATAGCCCTGCTACTCTCAGCTTTGGCAATTTATTTAGTCATCAACAAAAGCAATTCAACATTAAATGTGGAAAAAACTAGTT
>SXHM01000009.1 GCA_005773695.1 Bacteroidota bacterium | reverse complement strand
TTGATTTAGTATTTTCTGTATTTCAAGGTGAATTGTATCAAGGATTTCGGCTGTGGATGCATGTTTATTTTCGCTGGTGATTTTATTGAGCAGACAGTAGCCAATTAATGACATAAAAGCTCCGGGAACTCCATGTCCTGTGCAATCCACTGCTGCTACATACACATATCCGTTTGAACGATGATACCATAAAAAATCACCGCTTACTACATCGCGCGGACGGAATAAAAAGAAAGAACCCGGGAAATCGGATTTCATTTGTTCGGCATTTGAAATTATGGCCATTTGAATGCGCTGCGCATAATCAATACTTTGTGATATTTTTTCAAGTGACTTACTTAAGTCTTTCTGAGCAATTGACAACTCGCTATTCTTCTCGTGCAAATCGCGGGTGCGCTCCATCACCTTCTTTTCCAGATTCTGATTCATCTGCATCACTTCGTCTTGCTTTATTCCGGCAAGCATTGCAAATACTCCGAGAAAAAGCGGAGCGCTGTCAATAACCCAATGCAATGGCTGTGTACGCTGCACCTGCAGAATACTATCTATACCAAATGGCAGACCCTGAGCAAGTACATCTACTATACTTGAGATAACAGGAAAACAGCAGCCAAAGATGGCTCCATAAATAAAATAACGCGATCTGTAATTCATGGATTAGCTTTCCTTTATTTCAAACGGAATATCAACTATACTCTGCAATTCCTCACCTTTTGTTTTCATCATCTCATCACTGCTTTTGCAGTGCCAGATTACTTTGGCGTTTTTTTGTTTGTCAATCAGTTCCTGCATGCCACTCATTATATTAAACAGATGGCGTGTTGATGCGGAGTTGATATAATCCAAATGCAGATGCAGCTCTGTTGTGTCAAGTGGTGATTGATAATATTCGTTCAACCATTCGTAAACAGGTTTGAAAAATGCCAGTGAATCTTCGGGCAATGCTTTGCCTGATATTTCTATTTGTCCTTTTCCGGCATCCAATTTAATGGCCGGTGTATCTTCTGTAGCGGTTATATTTATTATTTCTGCCATGTTGTGATTAGAACGTTACGTTTAAGGTAAAAAAACTCAGATTGTTGTCTGCATCGTCAAATGAATAACTCAATGGTCCACTACATTCGCGAGCTATTTCAATAAGCCCGAGTCCGCCTCCGCCCTTTTCGCTGAACATACCTTCTTTCAGGGTTTTCTTGTAAAGGTCTTTTAATTCATAATTATTCAGTTTATTCAGGCTTTCAATTTTTTCGGAAAGCGTGTTTTTTGTTTCCGGGGTTACCATATTACCTGCACTGATGGTGTAGGTGTTGTCGTGAAAGGTAATCATAAAAAGGCCTTCTTTATTTTGGGTGTCTAACGAGTGGCTCGAAACGTTTTGCAACAACTCAACTAAAATTGAATACAGACTTTTTCCGCGCGAACTTTCGTCAGGCGAATACATGCGCTCCTGAATAATATTGATGATTGGCAGGATTGACTCCTTTGAAAAATCACCCTTATACACCATCAGGATGTTGGAGTTTTTTATCTCGTCATCAAACTGGCGGGTAAAGCGCAATGTTTCGCCATGCTCGCGTTGCATATGATCTTCGCGTGAGGCTAATTTCAACGAGATATAAAAATTATAGAACTTTTCGTTTATGCTTTCAATGCTGTGGTCAACGGGCCGGGCTTTGCGCGCTATTTCAATCAGCCCTAAACCTGCTCCGCCTTTTTCGCTGAATTGTTTGTTTTCAAGAATTTCAAAGTACAGCGCTTTTAGCTTGTCTTTCTCAAGGGTATTGAGTTGCTTCAGTTTATCTTTCAGCATGTTTGCACGGCTGGCATCAATCAGGTTAATAGAACTGATGTAATTAGACTGGCCTACTACGCGGGTCGAGAACAGGGTGCTGTCGTTTAACCCTTCGCTATCATCGGGCTTGCCGTGGCGCACTAGGTTTTGAAAACACTCAACCATAATGAAGTTTACACGGTTGCGCATTTTTGATAAATCTTCGAGGCTGTTTACATTAAAATCGGTAAGACGAATGATTCCGTCCGTGATTTTATCGTTCACTTCTCCGTTGAAAATAAGGCTCAGTCTGTCGTTACTAAGCTTTTTAAACAGGTAATAACTTTTGGATTCGGACATAAAAAAGGGGGGGGGTAATGTGTCGTTTAACGATACTTTTTTAAATAGGTTTTAAGATTAAGAAACCTTAATTCAACTTTTGTTTAAGGGCTTTTTACCTAGTATAACCAAATACATACTCAAGATTGCCATCTATTATACAAAGCTCTGTATTATATTGACTTAAAAAACACATACATTTGTATTATGTCAAAATCATGGCCTTCCTATAAAAAACAACACTCAAACGAAACGTACGATGCCATTGTAATTGGCTCAGGACTTGGCGGCTTGGGTACAGCAGCAATACTTGCAAAAAAAGCAAAGAAAAAAGTATTGGTGCTGGAGAAGCATTATGTGGCGGGAGGTTTTACGCATGTTTTCAAACGCAGAGATTATGAGTGGGATGTGGGTCTACACTATGTTGGTGAAGTAAACCGCGAAAAAACATTTTTGTATCAACTGTTCAATTACGTTACCGATGGCGAATTGAAATGGGCAGAGATGGATGCTGTTTATGACAAAATGGTAATTGGCGGCAAACAGTATGATTATGTGGCGGGCAAAGAAAATTTTCTGAAAAAGATGAAGGAATATTTTCCGGGTGAAGAAGATGCCATTGATGAATATGTTTACCTGATTTATAAAACTGCGCATAGCGCAGCTAATTTTTTCAGTGAGCGTGCGTTGCCTCCTTTTCTGGGAAGCATTGCAGGATTATTTTTTAAACCGCCATTTTTAAAACAGAGTGATAGGACAACATTAGAAGTGCTAGAAAGCCTTACTAAAAATAAAGAGTTGACTGGTGTGTTGGCAGGACAATACGGTGATTACGGTTTACCACCTGCATCAAGCAGTTTTGCTATTCATGCGATGGTGGCAAAGCACTACATCAACGGTGGAGCTTATCCGGTTGGTGGTTCACAGCGTATTGCCGAAACCATTTATCCTTTAATAAAAAATGCTGGTGGTGAAGTTTTCGTGAACGCAGGTGTTCAGGAGATTATCATCAAAGACAACAAAGCTGTTGGTGTAAAAATGGAAGATGGTAGTGAGTTATTTGCTCCTATTATTATCAGTAATGCCGGTATTGAAAACACCTTCGGACACTTGGTAAAAAACGAAATTGCAGACAAACACGGCATGCGCGAAAAACTGAAATTAATAAAACCATCTGTTGCGCACGTTTGTCTTTATATCGGAATAAAAGAGAATTGGAAAGACCTTAATCTTGGCAATGCCAACTATTGGATTTATCCACACTATGATCACGATAAAGCGGTTAAAGATTTTATTGCTGACCCAAGCAAAGAATTTCCGGTTGTTTATATTTCGTTCCCATCAGCAAAAGATCCTGATTGGGAAAACCGCTATCCCGGAAAATCAACTGTAGAAATTATTACCCTAGCTCCTTACGAATGGTTTAAAGACTGGGAGGATGCCCGCTGGAAAAAACGCGGTGATGAATACGAAAAACTGAAAGAGAGTTTTTCTAATCGTTTGCTGGAACAGCTTTATAAAACCGTTCCGCAACTGAAAGGCAAGATTGATTTTTATGAATTGTCTTCTCCCCTATCGACCAAGCATTTTACATCCTACGCAAGCGGTGAGATTTATGGAATTGATCACACAACAGATCGTTTCAGACACAAATTTTTAAGAGCTCATACTCCTGTGAAAAATCTTTTTCTTACAGGACAAGATGTTGTTACTGTTGGAATTGGAGGTGCATTATTTGCCGGATTAATAACAGCTTCAGCGGTTTTAAATAATACGGGGCTTGTGAATGAAATAAGAAAACGGGCAGAGAAAGCAGTACCTGCATAAATTTATAAACATGAGGCTAAACGATCATCCACAGACAAAAAACGAAGAGCTGGTAAATAGCATTACCCATGCTGCCGGATTGGTGTTAAGTATAATAGGGCTTATTGCTTTACTTTTCCGTTCCGTTGGCTTTGATGAATTCTGGCATTTGGTGGCTGTAAGCATTTTTGGAGGCTCTCTTATTCTTCTTTATACCGCTTCAACACTTTATCACAGTTTTCATAAACCGCATGTAAAACTAAAATTGCGCGTATTTGATCATGCTGCTATTTATGTGTTAATAGCAGGATCTTATATGCCTTTTCTTTTTGTGAACCTTAAACATAGCGGAGGATTGGTTTTTGCCGTTATTATGGGTGCTATGGCTTTGGGCGGAATTGTTTTCAAGCTGTTTTTTACAGGACGATTTGAAACGTTTTCAACTTCATTGTATGTATTTATGGCCTGGTTGTTTATCTTCTTTTACGGCCCTGCTGTGGAACACATACAAACAGGGGGGCTGATTTTAATTTCGCTTGGCGGGCTCTTTTATATGTCGGGGCTTATCTTTTATAAATGGAAGACTTTGCCTTTCAGTCACAGTATATGGCACTTGTTTGTTTTGGCAGGAAGCATACTCCATTATTTTGCAGTTTTCTTTTATGCAATCCCGGGTTTTTAAACTTGCAAACGAATAGATGTTGAAACATTATTTAGATGAATACAGTTAAAGAGTAGATTTTATTCCCGAATTAACATAATCGTTATACTGTATGCCCACACAGAATAACCCTGAAAACAACAAGTATTTTAAACTTGTTGACCAGATATATGGTATTGAACACATGATGGTTGAAAACCAGCTGTTGCTTGCCTATAAAGACAATATAAATGAAGAAACCTCTGACCAGCTTATTTCTATGGTCGACTCAAAAATGATTGGTTTT
>SXHM01000071.1 GCA_005773695.1 Bacteroidota bacterium | reverse complement strand
GGAGATTCCGTTTCTCTTCACTTCGCTTGCAACTGTGTTCTTTCTCATGAGGGTAAATAAGGAAGAGTTATCACTTAAAGATTACAATTTATGGCTCATGATTTTTTTTATGATGGTGAGTTATTATATACGCACTGCAGGTTTATCGCTGGTTGGAGGTGTTATTCTGTATTTCCTTTTTGAGCGTAAATGGAAGTTGGCTGGTATTGTTGCCGGAGCATTTATTCTGCTGGCAGTGCCGTGGTATGTTAGAAGTAAATCGCTTGGCGGAGGTGGCTATGAGCGTCAGCTTATGATGATAAATCCGTATCGCCCCGAGTTAGGAAAAATGCAGGCAAAAGATTGGGTTAACCGCATTCAGAAGAATGTGAAGCGCTATGTCTCCATGGAAATTCCGAGTGCGGTGCTCTGTTACAAAATTGAAAACTATAACAAGGCAAAGCCTGAAGATCGAAAATGGGGTGCAGGCATTTTCCTTTCATTGCTTGGTATTTTAGGATTATTTGCGCTGAAAAAATATCGTTGGCTCGTTATCGCATATCTTGCAGGAACAGCTTTTATTGTTGCTCTTTGGCCAGATGCCTGGTATGGAACACGTTTTATTTTGCCGGCTATTCCGTTTATTTACCTCTTACTCATTCTTCCGGTTTATGAAGGACTAAACTGGGTTACTCAAAAAGTAAAACTGGGCGAAAATTTACGCCTTGTTATTTTGCCCTTTGTTTTTCTTGCATTTATTATAGTTGAAAAAAAAGGTATCATCTATCTTCAAACGTTTGCGAAGGGAATGATGAATCCTTCTTACACTAATTACTTTGAACTGGCAAAATTTGCTAAAAGCAGCCTCCCCAAAGATGCAGTTGTAGTATGCCGTAAACCCGAATTGTTTTACCTCTATGCCGATCGCACTGTAACCAATTTCATCAACTCCGATAATTCCGACAGTCTTATCAATAACATGAAAGAAGTAGGAGCAACACATCTGGTGATTGAGCAATTAGGCTTTGGACAAACAGGCAGGTATTTATATCCTGCAGTTCAGAAAAATCCGGAGAAATTCAAGTTAGTGAAACAGATGAAGAATCCTGACACCTATCTTTTTGAAATTAATCACGACCGCGGTTATGTAGGCTCAATTGTTAATGGAAAGCGCAATGGAAAAGGCCGTTCCAGTTATGCAGATGGAACTATATACGATGGAAACTGGGTTGAGGATAAGCGCGAAGGCTTTGGTGTTTTTACCTGGCCCAACGGAATGAAATTTGAAGGTGAATTCAAAAATAATGTGCGCTACGGAAAAGGTATAATTAACATGTCTGATGGAAGTGTGTTGCATGCTACATGGGTGAATGACACCATTAAAGGTTACGGAAAACTTTTCAGTAAAGAAGGTAATTTGATTCAGGAAGGCGAAATGAAAAATAACAATTTTGTTAATAAGCAAGGAGGAAAGAAATAGAGAATGACTATTCGCTATATCCTCATAGTTATTCTTGCTTTAGAAATATCTTCTTGTTCCGGAAAACCGGAAAATACTTACACATCCGTTGAAAAAAAATTTTTCCCGGAAACAGAAACAATCGGGAGCCATAACTATTCTCTCAATCATCTTTTAGGTAAATTCAACCAAAAAGCAGATACATCCTTTGCTTTAATTCCAATACAATATTGCAACAAGGAAGGGATGTATCTAAGAAAAGAAACCATTGCTGCTTTTGTTAAAATGTATGATGTAGCAAAGAAGGAAGGAGTGAACCTGAAAATTATTTCAGCAACACGTAATTTCTCTGAGCAGAAATCTATTTGGGAAGCCAAGTGGAACGGCAGCAGATTTGTGAACGGCAAAAATCTATCACAAACAATTAAAGACCCGTTTGAAAGAGCTAAAACAATTCTTCGCTATAGTTCTATGCCCGGAACATCACGCCATCACTGGGGAACAGACATGGATTTGAATAGTCTTGATAATGCATACTTCACTTCTGCTGAAGGAAAAAAAGTTTACGATTGGTTGAATAAGAATGCAGCTCAATTTGGTTTTTGCCAACCCTATTCTTTGAAAAATGAAAACCGCCCTCACGGTTATGAAGAAGAAAAGTGGCACTGGAGTTATATACCGCTTTCATCTGTTTTCCTTAAAGAATATTCATCAAAAATAAAACCGGAAAACATTTCTGGTTTTGCAGGTTCTGAAACCGCTGCAAAACTTAATATCATTGAGCATTACGTAAAAGGTATTAATCCTGAATGCCGGTAAGATTTATCTTTTCCAGGTAATTTATCCAACCCACAAAAAAAAGAAAAATAAAACTGTAGGCAGCTACATTGAAATATAAATGGTTGTCGAACCAAGCGTATTCAATAAAGTCAACAAAGCAAATTCCTATTGCCATTATGCGCAGTTGGTTGATTATGAAAACTCCGATAATTCCAACCGGAATAAAAAGCAATTTCTTTTTCCATGGACCGGGATAAGCAATAATCAACATCGTGAATAGTGCCATTACATCAAGTCCCAGGCAGTAATTTTGAACAGTTATACTTGCATTAGGTTTTACCATTACTATTACCCTGTAACTGTATTCAATTGCATCGTAACCAAAGAGGTTTAGAAAGAAAAGACAAAATGTCATCGTAGCTTTCAAAACAAGGTGGTGCAATAATTCCCAGGGCTTTGCAAAAATTGAATTCCATACAAACGATTTCCATACATACATGTAAAGCAGGTACATGGAAAATAATTTTATAAGGAAAAACAACGTGGATTTTTTCTTGTCCAAAGCATTATTAATTTCATGCGAAAATAACTAAAAAGGGCAGAAATTATCCTGCCCTTTTTAGTTGTTTGCCATTTGTCAAAGTTCGGGGTTACAAATTAGTGCATACTTAGAGGCATGTCCTTGTTATAGGTAATAATATAGGTAAATGCAAGTGTTTTGTTTTCCTTGCTGTTGATGCTGGTATTCCATTTGAGTAAACCGGTTTTGTCGTTGTACTCAGCACTGCCTTTATCTTTCATTTCAACTTTTATATCCTCGATTTGCGAAACCGGAATGTGGTCTTCCACAACAAGTTTCAGCGTGTTGCTCTTGTTGTTTTTCATTTTAAGTTCGTAGGTAACGGTTTTTTCAATATCGTTGCCTAAGGCTTTGTTGCGTTCTTTATCAGGAAGCTTGGTGCGGGTTACAGTAATTCCATGATCGCGGCCAAGTGCAAGTTCCATTGTATCGCTGAGCAATGCAGCATTCAACATTGTTTCTCCAACGTAAGTTCCTTCGTAAAAAATATTTGCTTTTCCCGGAAGTAGATTTAATTCTTCCCAACCGGTAACTTTTGCAATTAAAAATGCTTCCTTATCTAATTTTGGAACTAAATAATGGTAATAGCTTGCAGGTAAATCACTGCTTTTTACAGCAACCAGGTGTGTTATACCATCAGAAGGAATAGAATACGTTAGTTTAATGTCGAACTCAACATTGGTTGTGGTCTCTACCATTTGGGCATAGTTGGCAGATGACTGAGCAAGGGGAAGTTCAGCTACCATATCTTCTCTTTTTTTGTATTCATCCATATCATAATACATATCATCAACCATGGAAGGCATGCCTGCAATGCTTTTTGAAACTGCCTGAACTTCTGCCCCATTAGTGGTTTGGTAAAAATAGTTTACATACCATGTAGGCAGAACAGGTTTAGTATTGCTGCGGTTAGGATTGCTTGTACTTAGTTTCAGTTTTATATCATTCCATTCCTCACCAGTATTTTGATAAACATTGGCTTTGTAAGTAAGTTGAACCGGTGCTGCACTACTGCCTGAGCGCAAATCATACGATGGGCTCCACCCTGCATTTGAAACTATGTAGTTGATATCTAAACTTCCACTTACAGCTTCTTCTGCACTTACTGTTACAATTACGCGGTGAATAGGTTCATATTTTTCTTCAGGTTCGGTTTCGTCACGGTATGCACGCAACTCAGCAAGACGGATATTAATGCGATTTTTTGTCTGTGCAATCTTATATTCCTCACGTTTTATTTTTGCAAGTTGTTCATTAATATCCAAAAGTTTTTTTCTAAAAAAATCCATTGCATCAATTAACATAGGAAGAGAATCGCTTTTGCCTTCACCACGGCTAAGTTTATTTTTTAATATCATGTCTTTTTCCATGTTCAGAGAGAATTTCCTGTCACCTAATTCATCCCAATCAAAACTTTGTTCTTGAAGTGTGTCTTCCAATATTTTTATTTGTTGTACTATTTCTTTTGGAAGTTCGCCTGTTTCTTCTTTTGGCTCCGGGTATTTTATATCGTGTTTTACTTCCATGATAATAAAACTGCCTTTACCGCCTGCCTGTATACTTTTGGGATTGATGTAAGGCGAAACATTTTCAAACACTAGTTCTGTTGTTCCGGGTGAAAGATTAATGTAAGCGTTTCTGTAAACCTGCGCCCCTTGCAGAAATACTGTTACATTTTTTACATTTGATTTTACGGGCTTTTCATTTGTTGCAAATACTGCTGAAACTATTGTCAGTAATATTCCGGTGATTAATTTTTTCATTTTCTT
>SXHM01000070.1 GCA_005773695.1 Bacteroidota bacterium | reverse complement strand
GTTGGGACAACAATGGGAAAGTGCTTAACTCTGCTGATATCAGCGGTACAGCCACTTTTGCACCGCGCTCGGTTGAAATACGCATTCTGCCTTCAGAAATTTATATTCAGGATCAGCAATGGGCTGTAAACCCCGACAATAAAATAAATATTGACAGTGTAGACATTGCTTTCAGAAATCTTACATTTTTCAGTCGTGAACAAAGTATAAAAGTAGACGGAAAAGTTTCTAAAAAAATGAATGAGCCATTGGATGTAAAATTCAGTCAGTTTGACATTTCAAACTTTAATTCCTTTACTGAAAAAAATGGTTTTGTATTTCAAGGTTATATTGACGGAAAGGCATCGCTCAACAACATCCGTCAGGATTTAATTTTTACTTCTGATCTTAACTTTACCGAGCTGACCGTTAACCACGAGCTGATTGGAACCGGTGCAATGTCCAGTACTTACGACAATATTACAAAAGTGGTTGAAGCAAAAGGGAAACTGATGCGCGATGCGGTTCCGGCAATTGATTTCAACGGAAAATATTACACCGCAAAAAAAGAAGACAGTTTTGATTTTGACCTTTCACTTGATAAAACCCCACTCAGTATATTCAGCAAATATGTAGGATCTGTTATGGGCAACCTGAAGGGTTATGCCAGCGGAAAAGTTAAACTCAAAGGAACACCTAAAGACCCCGACATTTCGGGGAAACTGAATTTGCAAAAAGTAAATTTTGACATTGCATACCTTAACACACACTATAGTTTTACGGGAGATATAGATGTAACTAAAAATGCTTTTATAATCAACAATCTTCAGTTGCATGATTATGTTTCAGATCTTTCGGTTCTTCGCCTGCGCAATATCAATGACGGTGTTGGAATAGTAAACGGAAAACTTATGCACGACAAGTTCAAAAACTTCCGGTTTGAAGCAACTCTGCAGGCAAATAACATGCTATTCCTTAACACCACTGCCGGAATGAATTCACTCTACTACGGAACGGCTTATGCTTCCGGGTTGATGAAATTCAAAGGCACTTTCAAAAATATTGTCATGGATATTGCAGCCACTACTGACAAAGGAACTAAATTTAACATTCCACTTTTTGGAGCAAGCAATGCCAGCGGATCTGACTTTGTAACTTTTGTAAGCAAGAAAGACAGCTTGATTAAAGTGGTTGCAGAAAAGAAGAGTCCTGCAGTAAATATTCAGCTCAATTTTGACCTGGAAGTAACTCCTGATGCACTAGTGCAAATAATTTTTGATCCACAGATAGGTGATATTATTAAAGGGCGCGGAAATGGAAATATTCAGATGAACATCAACACCCTCGGACAGTTTAACATGTATGGCGATTATATAATTGATGAAGGCGATTACCTTTTCACATTACAGAATGTAATTAACAAAAAATTTACAGTGAAACAGGGAGGAACCATTAAATGGAGTGGCGACCCGTATGATGCCGATATTAATCTGAATGCTGCTTATAAAGTTCGTACTGCTTTGTATGATTTAGTTGGCGACACAACCAAAGCCGAACATAAAAAACGGATACTTGCGGAATGTCAGATGAAAATGACCGACAAACTTTTGAATCCAACTATTGCTTTTGACATTGATCTGCCTAACTCTGACCAAGACACTAAAACATTAGTAAAAAGTTTAATTGCTACAGAGCAACAAATGAATCAGGAAATTTTCGGTCTGTTGGTTTTAAATCGTTTTGTGCCACCTGATGAATTCGGTTTCAGAGGAGGTGATGCCGCTGCTAATTCATCAGAATTGCTTTCTAACCAGCTTAGCAACTGGCTTTCGCGCATCAGCGATGATTTTGATATTGGTGTGAATTATCGTACAGGAAATTCAGTTACAAATGATGAAGTGCAGGCTTATTTTTCAACTCAATTATTTAACAACCGTGTTGTTTTTGATGGTAACGTGGGTGTAACAAACAGGCAGAGTGCTTCATCAAACAACAATATTCTGGGCGATTTTAGTCTAGAATATAAAATTACAGAAGATGGAAAATTCCGTGTGCGCGCCTTTAATAAAACCAATGGGATTAACGTTGTTACAGCAAACTCGCCTTACACACAGGGTGCTGGTATCTCCTACCGCCAGGAATTCAATACGTTTGAGGAGTTTTTCAGAAATATGTTTATCCGAAAAAAGAAGCAGAAAGAAGCTGCAAAGTTGGTTCAATAATTATACTGCTCTTTCCAAAGCTTTTTCAGCCACTCACGTGTTTGTTGTTCGCGTTGATTATTGCCGGGTTCATAAAATATTTTTCCTGCTATTTCTTCCGGCAAATGTTCTTGTCCTGAAAAATTATTTTCGTAATCGTGTGAGTATTTATATTCTTCACCATAGCCAATATCTTTCATCAGTTTAGTGGGTGCATTTCTTAAATGCAGAGGAACGGGTAAATGTCCGGTTGCTTCAACTTCTGCCTGTGCATTGCTAATTGCCATGTAAGTTGAATTACTTTTAGGCGATGTAGCCAGATAAACTGTAGCCTGCGAAAGAATAATTCTGCACTCGGGATAACCAATCACATTGACTGCCTGAAAGCAATTATTAGCAATTACCAATGCAGTTGGGTTTGCATTGCCAATATCTTCCGATGCTAAAATTAACAATCTTCTTGCAATAAAAGATGGGTCTTCACCACCATTAATCATTCGCGCCAGCCAATAAACTGCAGCATTAGGGTCGCTGCCACGAATACTTTTTATGAAAGCGGAAATAACATCGTAGTGCATTTCGCCTGCTTTGTCATAAAGGGCAATATTCTGTTGAATTGTTTCGGTCACCAAATCATTAGTAACAACAATTTCATTTTTACCAGAGCCACACAAAACATCCATAATGTTCAACAACTTCCGAGCATCACCACCCGAAATACGCATAATTGCTTCGCTTTCCTTAACCTGCATATTTATGCCTCTCTCTTTTCTGATATACTGAACAGCACGCTCAATCAATTCAAGTAAATCATTTTTCTCTAAGTGTTTAAGAATATAAACCTGAGAGCGTGATAACAAAGCAGGGATAACTTCAAATGAGGGATTTTCTGTGGTTGCACCAATTAATGTTACCGTTCCTTTTTCAACTGCACCCAAAAGTGAATCCTGTTGGGCTTTACTGAAACGATGAATTTCATCAATAAATAAAATCGGATTGCCTTTGCTGAACAAATTATTCTCCTTTGCTTTTTCAATCACCTCGCGTACATCTTTAACTCCCGAGCTGATTGCACTCAAAGTATAGAACGGACGATTTTGTGATTTTGCAATAATGTTGGCAAGCGTTGTTTTGCCGATTCCCGGTGGTCCCCAGAAAATCATGGACGGAATTAATCCCGTTGAAATCATTTTGCGCAGCGTTGAATTTTCACCAACCAAATGCTTTTGACCTATGTAATCATCAAGCCCTGTGGGGCGCATATTTTCGGCTAAAGGCAAATGCTGCATAGAGGATTTTTTTCGACTAGTCAGGCTTAGTCGCTTTCTCTTCTTTTTTCTCTTTCTTATCTTCCTTCTTCTCTTCTTTCTTTTCTTCTTTGGCAGGATCTTTTTTCTCTTCGGGTTTTTCTTCTTTTTTCTTTTCAACACAATGAACAGCCATAGAATCGGATGCTGCTTTGAATTTCAGCTCTGCTGCTTTTGCCCAGTCTTTACAGCCTTTTTCGGGTTTACTATCAGCAGCAGATTTAGTGTTGGCCCGGTTGTACCAAGCTTCTGCAAAATCAGGTTTTAGTTTAATTGCTTCACTGAAATCTTTCTCTGCTTCTTTATAAAGCTTCTGAGCAAAGTAGGCTTTACCTCTTGCATTCTGCGCATCATGATACTTAATATTAACTGCCAACGCACTGGTATATTCAACAACTGCTTTGTCAAAAGTTTTCTGCTTCATGTAAATATTGCCTTTGCCGAAAAAAGCTTCCGCAAAATCTGACTTTAGTTGCAGTCCGTTATTATAATCTGATTCTGCTCCCTGAAGATCATTCAGCATAAACTTGCAATCTCCACGACTTACATAAGCATTAGGATAATCTGCTTTGAGGAAAATAACTTTGTTGTAGTCCTGAATTGCAAACTTATACTCTTTCAAAATGTAATATTCATATCCGCGATAGTTGTATGCCTTTACAAAATCAGGTTTTATATCAATTGCTTTATCGTAATCATAAACCGCTTGTTGATGAAAACCTAACTCGCTCTTCACATTTGCCCTTGCAAAATAGGCTTCAAAATAATCGGCTTT
>SXHM01000069.1 GCA_005773695.1 Bacteroidota bacterium | reverse complement strand
CGCCCATGCTGCGGCATTTTAGAAACACATCGTTTTTATAATGCTTTGCAAGTTCCTTTTTCAGATTTGCGGTTTTTTCATCTGTTGAAATAGAATCTTTAATCATCACATCCATCAGGTCTTTTATCTGGTATCGAGAAAGGCGTACTCTTCTCGAAATAAGTGAACGCTCCTCATTACGATACTGCTCAAACGATTCGTGCGTAAGCAATTGGGTGCAGAGTTCAACAATGGCATTATTCTCTTTAAAAAACTGCGGCAGATACAACGATTTTTTTCCTTCATAACTCTGCTGGTCAAAATCAATGGCGCGGATGCGGTACTGCACATCATCAAAGTCGGGAGTAATGTCAACGACATAATTATAGGATCGCATATCTCCAAGCAAACGCACAAAGCAACGCTCATTAAATTTTACAAACTCCTTTGCCAAACGAATTTTGTTTACTCTTTTATCGCCCATCCACGAAGCAATAAACTGGTCGCCCGGAATACCGGCAATGTGTTCTTCAATCAGCGTTTCGCGGTCAACAAAATAATTGATGCGGTTAGGTGAAAGTATGTGCTCCAGTTCCAAACCGTAAATACGAGAGGCATCGGCCTGCTTGATGTAGAAATAATCGTAGTTGTCGTTCAACCTGTTTACAATTCGTATGCGAAAAGGGTTTGAATTTCCGAACGTGCAATAATCAATGCGCTCAACGGTAAGGTGCTTTAAGCGCGAAGAAGAACCTTCCGTTTTGAGCATCATGTAAATGGAAGTGAGCGCCACATCCAGTTCCGCTGCTTTTTCTTTTTCATAGGTTACACTTTCCCAAAGTGTATCTTTTCCTTTTTTGTCAGTTATTGGATGTGCAAATTTGTAGTTCAGCAAATCATGATACTCAATGGGCAATATTTTTTCGCGGTCGTATTGCCGCAAATATTTCCTCAGCTGAGAATTGATTTTTATCTGGTCTTTCTTTTTGCTGATGCTGTTCACTTGCTATACATTTTTAATAAAGTGAAAGCCCCGGATAACATATCCGTCACGAAAATAAAAACGGTGCGCATCACGGTTTTCGGTAAACGCATCTAAAACAATAAACTTACAGCCAAGCTGTTTTGCTTTCTCTGCTGCAAAATCATTAATCAGTTTTCCAATACCTTTTGACCGGTGATTTTTATCTGTAATGACATTATCAAGTTCAATATATTTTCCTGTCCACAATTTGGTATTAAACCATATTCCCGACAAGCCCACACATTTTTTTCCATCCAAAACCATCACCTGCGAATAATTATTGGGAATCATATCGCGCAGCATTTCTTCATACTTCTCTTTTGTCATTTCAGGATAAAGTTGCTGCACCAATGGAAACTGTGCAAGCATTTCTTCAAGGGTGAAAATTTCTTTTACAACCATTTGAGATTATGAAACAAGAACTTTCCCATTCATCTCCTTGGGTTGATTAATTCTCATTAGTTCAAGAATAGTTGGAGCAATATCTGCCAGTCTCCCGTTCTTTACTTTTTTCACATCTTTTGAAATAAATATACAGGGTACAGGATTAGTAGTATGTGCGGTGTTGGGCGTTCCATCTGCGTTAATGGCGTAATCCGCATTGCCGTGGTCGGCAATAATTATAAAAGAATAATCTTTTTTCAATCCGGCCTCCACCACTTTTTTGGTGAAGAAATCAACTGTTTCTACAGCTTTTATTATGGCTTTATAATCTCCTGTGTGGCCTACCATATCAGCGTTTGCAAAATTCAAACAAATAAAATCTGGCGTTGTTTTATTCATTTCATCCACTACTGCTTTGGCAACTTCTTTGGCACTCATTTCGGGTTGCAAATCATATGTTGCAACTTTGGGTGAAGGAACCATAATGTGCTTTTCACCTTCAAATGGTTTCTCTCTTCCTCCAGAAAAAAAGAAAGTAACGTGAGGATATTTTTCGGTTTCAGCAATTCGGAGTTGTGTTTTTCCGGCTTTGGACAAAACTTCTCCTAAGGTACTGGTCAGGTTATCTTTTTCAAAAATAACATTAACATTTTTGAACGTATCGTCATACCGAGCCATAGTTACATAATGTAACCGCATTTTCTCCATTTCCTGATCCGGGAAATCTTTTTGCGTGAGCGCGAGTGTAATTTCTCTGCAACGGTCGGTACGGAAATTGAAACAAATAACTGCATCACCGTTTTTTATTTGTCCGATAGGTTCAAATTTTTCATTGATTATAAGAACCGGTTTTATAAATTCATCGGTATCACCTTCTTTGTAAGAACGTTTTATTCCTTCCACCGCATTTTTTGTCGGGCGGCCTTTTCCATGCACCATTAAATCATAAGCCCATTTTATGCGTTCCCATCGCTTGTCGCGGTCCATTGCATAATAGCGGCCAACCACAGTTGCAATTTTTGCACCTGTTTTTTTACAAACCTTTTCTAAGTTTTCAATAAATCCTAAGCCACTTTTCGGGTCTGTATCTCGGCCATCTGTGAATACATGGATGAATACATTTTTCAAACCTTTTTTCTTTGACAGTTCACAAAGAGCTTGCAAATGTTCCTGAGAAGAATGAACACCTCCATCAGAAACCAACCCCATTAAATGAAGGTCTTTTCCTTTAGCCTTTGCATAATTAAAAGCATCATTTAATACTTTATTTTTTTCAAGAGTTCCGTCTTCAATGGCTTTATTAATGCGCACAAGATCCTGGTAAACCACTCGCCCAGCGCCAATATTCAGGTGTCCAACTTCAGAATTTCCCATTTGTCCTTTTGGCAAACCCACATCTTCAGCCGAAGTTTTCAGTTCACTGTTGGGGTATTTTTTCATCAAACTGTCAACAAAAGGAGTTTTGGCATTCCAGATTGCGTCAGCTTCTGAGTGATCTCCTTTGCCCCAACCATCTAAAATAAGGAGGGCGAGTTTCTTTTTTACAGGCATGGTTTTAATTAGGTTTGCAAAAGTAAGCAAATGCAGTAAGCCTTATAAATTTCTATTTTTGTTTCATGGCAGAAAATCATGAATTTGGGAAACAAGGGGAAGACGAAGCCGAAAAATTGCTACAAGACAAAGGATTTGAAATTCTTGCCAGAAATGTTCGCATTGGCGGACATGAAATGGATATTGTTGCAAAGAAGAACAATTTATTGGTTGTAGCAGAAGTAAAAACCAGAAGCTATGCCACAATGGGAGAACCTGAAGAATTTGTTTCAAAAAAACAGCAGCAAAATCTTATTAAAGCTGCTAATGCTTATGTGGTTCAAAAGAACCTAGATGTAGATGTACGGTTTGATATTATTTCTATTGTGAAAAACCAGTATCAAACTAAGGTAAGGCATATTGAAGATGCGTTTTATCCGGTAATGTAGGAAATATACCGCGCTGTTCCAGGTTATTTACTTATAAAGTATTACCTTTAATTCCATTTTTGAAAGTTGTGTTGATACGAGGTTTAAGATATAGTATTATTTGTTGTTTGATTCTGCTTGCGGGAATTGCTAATGCTCAATTCTATAACGGCTTGCAAATGCCTTTCGGCAAAAACCGTGTGCAATACAAAAATATGAAAGACCGATTTTGGTCTTTTTACCGTTTTGAAAAATTTGATACTTATTTTTATCTGGG
>SXHM01000068.1 GCA_005773695.1 Bacteroidota bacterium | reverse complement strand
TAGTAAGTGTTTCGTCATTCAGGTTAAGGTTGTTTACCACATCTACTACAAAAGGCAAAGGCATTCCGTGACGCAAAATTCCTGAAATAAGTTTTGCATAGTTCCAGTATTCTTTGTCGAAAGAACGCGAAAGACCTTCAATAGTTGTATTGTAGCCTTCTTTATCGGTGTAACGGAAATCATAACGGGTTTTACCGTTACTGTTTTTCACTTTCATTACAATACCTTTTTCAACCCAATGAGGAAGCACAAATGACTCTTCTGCTTTTCCTGTAAAGATTTCATAAGGCTTTCCGTTGAGCAAACCAACAACTGCAATCCACTTCTCATGATTATTCTGAAAGCGAACAATCTCTCCTTCTAAAGTAGTAGGGCGTTTTGGTGCTCTTGATTCAATGATGTCATCCTGGATGTCTGAATTCTTTTCCTGTTTCTTTTCATTGCTTACCAGCACACCACTGCGCGAACCATCACGGTAAACAGTAATTCCTTTGCAGCCACTCTCCCACCCTGTCTGATAAATCTGGCCTACTAATTCTTCGGTAACATTGTTAGGAACGTTCACAGTAACGCTGATGCTGTGGTCAACCCATTTCTGAACAGCACCCTGCAGTTTTACTTTGCTTACCCAATCCACATCGTTAGCCGATGCTTTATGGAAAGGTGATTTCTCAATCAGTTTATTCAGCTCGGTATCGTCCAGCAGTTTTACTTTTTCAACATCATAGCCATTTACCTGCAACCAAACAATCAGTTTGTGGTGAAATACATGATATTCTTCCCAGGAATCACCAACTTCATCAACAAAGCTAACTGTAACATTCTTGTCGTTGGGATTTACTTTTCGTCTTCGTTTGTAGGCAGGCATAAACACAGGCTCAATTCCTGAACTTGTTTGTGTCATTAAACTCACGCTTCCTGTTGGTGCAACGGTGAGCAGAGCTATGTTTCGTCTTCCCCATTTCAGCATGTCTTCATACAGCATTGGGTCTGCATGTTTAATGCGCTGAATCATCGGGTTGTTTTTTTCACGTTCTGAATAAAAGATAGGAAATGCACCGCGAGCATGCGCCATATCAACGCTGGAACGGTATGCTTCCATGGCAAGAGTTTTGTGAACCTTCTCGCAGAATTTAATTGACTCATCAGAACCATAACGGATATTTAATCCTGCCAGCATATCGCCTTCGGCAGTAACTCCAACTCCTGTTCTGCGACCTTCAATACATTTCTGTTTTATGTTTTTCCACAGATTGTATTCTACTGCTTTTATATCTTTTTCTTCGGGATCATTTTCAATTTTGTGAAGGATTGCATCAATCTTTTCGAGTTCAAGATCTATGATGTCGTCCATCATACGTTGTGCCATCCGGGTATGTTGTTTAAAAAGCGGAAAGTTGAACTTCGCATCTTTGGTAAATGGCTCGTCCACATAGCTGTATAGATTGAGCGCAATCAAACGACAGCTATCATATGGACACAAAGGAATTTCACCGCAAGGGTTGGTTGAAACGGTTTTGAATCCCAAGTCGGAATAACAATCGGGAACCGATTCGCGGATAACAGTATCCCAGAATAAAATCCCCGGCTCTGCTGATTTCCATGCGTTGTGGACAATTTTATTCCATAAGGCTGTTGCATCTATTTCCTGTTTTACTCTCGGTGTTTTTGCATCAACGGGAAACTGCTGTAAGTAAGGAGTACCGTTGATAGCCGCTTTCATAAAATCATCGTCAATTTTTACCGACACATTAGCACCTGTTACTTTGGTGCCATCCATTTTTGCGTCAATAAATTTTTCGGCATCGGGGTGCTTGATGGAGATGCTGAGCATTAACGCACCTCTTCTTCCATCCTGCGCAACCTCCCGCGTTGAGTTGGAATAACGCTCCATAAAAGGAACAACCCCTGTTGAAGTGAGTGCGCTGTTCAATACAGGTGCTCCGGTTGGGCGCAGATTTGTTAGGTCGTGACCAACACCTCCTCTGCGTTTCATCAGTTGCACTTGTTCCTGGTCAATTTTCATAATAGAACCATACGAATCAGAGGCACCGTTATTTCCGATTACAAAGCAATTGGAAAGCGACACAATCTGAAAATCGTTTCCAATGCCGGTCATAGGACCGCCCTGTGGAACAATGAATTTAAAGTTTTTCAGCACCTGATAAATTTCGTCTTCGCTGTAAGCTTTAGGATATTTTGCTTCTACACGGGCAATTTCACGCGCCATTCTGCGGTGCATGTGGTCGGGATTAAGTTCATAGATGTTACCATATGAATCTTTCAGTGCATATTTATTCAACCAAACCTGTGCCGCCAGATCATCGCCTTTGAAATAATCCACCGAACTTTTCAGTGCTTCTTCGTAGGTGTATTTTTTGAGTTCCGGTTTAGGTGCTGAGGATGTGGCTATTGTTGTTTTCAATGCGGTTTCGGTTAGTATTTCTGTTGACATAAGACGAGTATTTTAGACAGGTTTTTAGACCTTGTTAGTTCATTTCCGTTAAATCTGGGTTTATTTTCCCGAAAATTGGGATGTGCAATAATAGATACAAATGAACATTGGATTTGGTTCAGTTTTGAACAAAAAGGAATAGTTTTCAACCTGACAGAGGTCAGGGAAAATTTATTATTTAGTGAAGTTATATTATCTGACTGGAGAGAAAAATAATTATACTCTAGCCACCTGTAACCTCACCCTCCCGTAAAAATCAAGCAAACAACTTCTTGCTATAATTGATTGCATAGAAATGGAACACTGATAAATCATTAAGCGACCATATTGGGGTTGCTGTGGTGATTGAATAGGCTGTTCTACCTCTACGGGGTTGAAACTGCTTACTTACATATACCGGGTATCACTCAACACCTGCGATTTCTAATTTGTTGCCTATATAATGTAGTGCGACAGATCTGGAGTAACACTACACACATAGAGGGTTACACTTAACACATGCAAAATGACACGCGACACATGTAGAATGACATGCAACACATGCAAAATGACACACGACACATGTAGAATGACACGCAACACATGTAGAATGACACTCAACACATGTAGAATGACACGCTACAAGTGTTAAATTACAAAAGACAGACAGAAAATTACAAGACCCTTTCATTCCGATAACTCGGAAATGCTCAGGGTGACAATCAGAACCTACAAATACGAATTGTCTCTACCCGTTTTGCGGTATTCCTTTTCTATTTTTTTAATAATCGTTTTGCGAACCCATTTTTTAAAAGGAGGCATTTCTTTCATCTTCGGGTTTTTACCTTTCTTCTTAAAACGGTCAAAGTAATATTTGCTGGCAAGCACTGCAAAACCTGCACAGGTGTTATGATCTAAATAATTACTAAGGTTATTGAGTTTAACCTGAGTAGCTCCTTTTTCAAGAAAGGAGTAATATGCCACAATTGAATTTTTATAGTTTACTTCCTTATCGCCTTCACAATAGCATAGTTGTACGGGTGCTTCGGGTTTCCAATGGGTAAGATTATTTTCTTCCAAACGTTTTTTGAACGCAAAATTTGGTTCATTCATGTAAAGATTCATCAGGCTGTCGGATATTACATCTTTTGGAATCTTTGGCATCATCTTATTCAGTTCATCGAGCGTGCGGTTGCTGTTGCGCTCAAAAAAGGGATAGAACAATGTATCAAACGGTGCCTTGAAAGCGCAGTAAGCATTATCCCCTTCCATTATACAATATGCTTCCTGATAAGATAATAAGAGGTAAGGCAGGTAAAACGGGCGTGGATATTCCTGAAACATATATTTCTCCTGCTCACCTGTCATATCATACGCTCCCGACATGGGTGAAGAAGCTGTAACCTGAAAACGCGGGTCGTTCAGTTCCTGTAAATATTTGTGAGCAGCAAGTGAAGCGTGTCCGCCTTGCGAATAGCCGGTAAGAAACAACTGACCATTGTGTTTTACACTCAGCGTTTTGTTCAGTTCATCAATTGCATACAGCATGTAAATAAAAGCGTGCGCTTCGCTCCATGCATGCTGATAAAGATGTTTACCTTCACCTTTTCCGATACCGTAATAATCGGGATACATGGCAGCGTAACCATCTGTGGCATGAGCCAGACAAATAAACTGTTGTGAATCGCCATCGGAAATATCTCTGTTTTTTTGAAGGTGTGTTCCGTGTCCAAACATGAAATACGGAACAGTTTTTTCCGTTTTAGGAACGTAATAAATTCCCGATGCATTGCGCCAACTTCCGTCAACCCATTTTACACGGTAAACAATTTCATAAATATCAACACCATATTTTACAGGCAATGCAATCTTGGGCACTTTGTTTTTCTTCCACAACGCATTGATGGTTTCTTTTGTATGCGATTTAATCAGGTTATAACTTACCAGATAAGGTCCGTTGAACTCATCGGGATTGGCAAGTACGGTTAAAGAAAATGCAATAGCAAGTAGAGAAAAGATGTATTTCATATTTTAAATAGGATTGGAAAAAGGAGGGGTAAAGATATTATGAATAAACCTTTGTTCAGCCAAATGGCGTAAATGTTTTTTACATTCGCCTTCATGGATTGGAAAGCTGCCATCAGCGGATTTAAAAATTACCTGAAACTGGAACGCTCCATGTCGCCAAACACCGTGGAGAGCTACGTGCGCGATGTTACGCAGCTCTATGGTTTTGGTGAAACAAAAGGCTGGGAACTTCCGCCTGAAAAAATAACATTGAAACAACTGCGAGAGTTCATTGGCGATATCAATGACATCGGAATGAGCGCTACTTCTCAGGCTAGAATCATCTCGGGCATGAAAGCGTTTTATAAATATTTGCTGATTGAAGACATTATAAAAGACAACCCAACCGAACTTCTTGAATCACCAAAGACAGGGCGCAAACTACCCGACACCCTGAACATTGAAGAAATTGAACTGCT
>SXHM01000067.1 GCA_005773695.1 Bacteroidota bacterium | reverse complement strand
ATTACTATGCAGGAGTATGATGTGGTGATAATCGGAAGCGGGTTGGGAGGCTTGCTCTGCGCCAATATTCTTGCTGAAGAAGGCTTTAAAGTTTGTGTGCTTGAAAAGAACCAGCAGATTGGAGGCAACCTGCAAACTTTTGTTCGAAACCGCGTAATTTTTGATACCGGTGTTCACTACCTCGGTGGTTTGGCTGAAGGCGAAAACCTGAATCGTTTCTTTAAGTATTTCGGCATAATGGATAAGCTGAAAGTAGAGAAGATGGACGAAAACGGTTTTGATATCGTTACGTTTGACGGAGATAACAATGAGTATCCGTATGCTCAAGGTTATGAAAATTTCGTTCGTGTTCTGTCCGAAAAATTTCCTGATGAGCAACAAGCAATTCAAAAATACTGTGATGAAATAAGAAGGGTTTGCAGCCGCTTTCCCCTGTATAATTTAGAGAATGGAGAAAGCTATCATTCTGATTCAGAATTATTGCAGACCAATGCAAAAGCATTTATCGCTTCAATTACAAAAAACGAAAAACTCAGGAACGTATTGGCCGGAACTAATTTGTTGTATGCAGGAATAGGAGAGAAGACCCCCTTTTATCTTCATGCCCTGGTGCTGAACAGTTACATTGAAAGTGCCTGGCGTTGTGTTGGAGGAGGTTCACAAATTGCCAAACTGATTGAAAAAAATATCAGAAAGTTTGGCGGAGATATTTTTAAACGAAGTGAAGTAAAGCAACTGAAATTTGATGGAGATGATTTGCGTTATGCCGAACTCACAAACGGTAAAACAATAAAAGCAAAACGATTTATTTCAAATGCTCATCCTTCGGTAACGCTTGATTTACTTGAGCCGGGCAAGATCAGAAAGTCCTACCATACGCGATTTAAGTCTTTACAAAATTCGGCTTCTGCATTTACGTTGTATCTCGTTTTTAAAGAAAATACGGTCAACTATATTAACCACAATTACTACCATTTTAAAAATAATGATGTGTGGGCTCCTGTTGATTACAAACCCGGAGAATGGCCATTGAGTTACGGAACATTTATGGTTGCCGGCTTAAAACCTGATAAATACGCAGAAGGTATGGCTGTGCTTACTTACATGAAATACGATGAAGTAAAGCAATGGGAGAACACAGCTAGCACCGTTGCACATCCTGATTTTCGCGGAGAAGATTATGAAGAATTCAAAGGCAAAAAATCAGAAATTCTTATTGATGAACTCGAAAAAAAGTTCCCCGGAATACGCAAGAATATAAAAGCATATTACAGTTCAACCCCCCTTACATACCGTGATTACATTGCTTCACCCAATGGTTCTATGTATGGAATAGTAAAAGATTCATTTGACCCCTTAAAAACACTTGTCCCTGCCAGAACAAAAGTTAAAAATCTTTTTTTTACCGGACAGAATTTGCATTTTCACGGAGTGTTAGGTGTAACGGTAAGTGCATTTGTTACCTGTTCCGAAATACTCGGTTTAGATTATATGTTAGAAAAGATTGCAAAGAAAGAAGCCACATCAATTAAATAAAAGATGCCTGTTTTCTTAGATGGTTTTTTAGTCGGACTTGCCCTGATAATTCTTCTTGGCCCTGTGTTTTTTACACTGCTCAAAGCATCGTTACAGCACGGTCTGGTTGCTGGTACCCTCGTTGCGCTTGGCATTTTTGTCAGCGACATACTTGCTGTATTGCTTTGTGCTTATGGTGCTTCAGCGTTTTTAAAAAGTGATGATAGTAGATTTTATCTTGCACTTGTTGGTGGTATAGTTCTGATTGTACTTGGTGTGCGTTATTTTTTAAAAAAGAAGAAAGCTGAAGAAGAAACTATTCAGTTGAATGCAAAACACTACATCGGATTTTTCAGCAAAGGATTTCTTGTCAATTTTGTAAATCCTTTTGTGTTTGCAGTGTGGATTGGCATTATAAAAGTTGCTGGCGATAAACACGGTTTTGATAAAAACCTTGCTATTTATCTTGCAGGAACTTTACTAGCCATTTTTAGTACGGATATGACAAAGGTTTTTCTTGCTGCAAAAATCAAAAACATCTTAAAGCCCCAGATACTCTTTGTGCTTTACAAAATAATCGGTGTTTGCCTTGTCTTGCTAGGACTGCGTTTGTTCTACGTTGCCTTTGGTTAAATAATCCCAAGACCAAGCAAAACAGCAAACACAATCAGCATCACCGCAACAAAGAGTTGCATCGATTTCAGCGTAACTTTTTTTACCAGCTTATTACCCAGATAAGCACCTGCAAATGCACTGACTGTTCCTGCTGCAACAATGGAAATTTCGTTTTCAATTATCCCGAAATTATTGGTTCCGTATATCGCAAGACGCGACACATCCACCATACAGGCAATCACAATTCCCGTGGCAATAAAACTTTCTTTGCTCAAGCCCGAGCGGATAAGAAACATCGTGCGCAACGCACCCTGATGTCCTGATAATCCGCCAAAGAATCCACTGAACAAGCCTCCGGTAACCATAAACTTTTCACCAAACGTAATCTGTGAAAGTGCAGGAATCAAATCCAGCAGCGCAAAAGCAATCATCAGAAAAGCAATGATGAGTTTTATCGTCATTACTTCATAAGTTTTACCCGAAAGCTCATAAACAAATAGGGGAGAAGCATGCACCATATAAGTCAGCAGCAATGCTCCACCAATAGCCGCAAGCATAGAAGGAAATCCGAATTTAACCACTACACCTGCGTTGGCATTTTTTGCAGTAAGTGTTAGTTTAAACAGGTTATTGAGGAAATGCACAACAGCTGTAATACTGATAGCCGTTTCAAGCGGAAAGAATATCGCAAAGGCAGGAAGCAGAATAGTTCCCAGCCCAAATCCCGAAAAGAAAGTTAATCCTGAAGCAAGAAAAGCAACAAGACAAATTATAATATAATCCATTTGATTTATGCTTTGCGCCTTCGCGTCTTAGCGGTAAAACCTACACCACATCGTAATCCACCAATACCTTCTCTGTAAGCGGATGCGCCTGGCAGGTAAGGATGTATCCTTCTTCCACTTCTTTATCAGTCAGCGCAAAGTTTTTATCCATTTGCACCTTGCCTTCCAGCACTTTTGCTTTGCAGGTGCAGCATACCGCTCCCTTGCACGAGAACGGAACATCAACGCCTGCATCCATAGCCGCATCCAAAACAGATTTCCCTTTTGACGAAAGTTCAAATGTAGTTTCTTCCCCGTCCATAATCACCGTTACGCTGCTTTCCAGTTCTGCAATTTCAGGAGCAGTTTGCGCAGGTGCTGCTCCCACATCTACTGTAAAATATTCAAGGTGAATGCGCTCTTTTGCAATTTTCAATTCAAGTAATGTGCTCTCCACATTGCGCATCATCGGGCTCGGACCGCAGATAAAAAACTCATTATCCAGATTAAGCCTTACATAATTTTCAAACAGTGCCTTCACCTTTTCAGGAGTCATAATTCCGCGCAGTAAAATGCCTTCCGCTTCCTGAGAATGTTCCAGCACATGCACCATTTTAACTCTGCTTTTATTGTCTGCTACAATCTTTTCCAGTTCTGTTTTAAAAATAATTGAAGCCTCGTCTCTGTTTCCATACAATAAAACAAGAGTACTCTGCGGCTCGGCAATCAGCACCGTTTTTATAATCGAAAGCATGGGCGTAACCCCGCTTCCGCCTGCAAACAATACATAATTCTTTTTGTTACCCGCATTCATCGCGCTATGAAAACTTCCCATAGGCGTCATCACTTCCAGCATATCGCCCGCTTTCAGTTGCGTGTTCAGGTAGGTCGACATTCTTCCGTCTTTCACCTGTTTCACCGCCACGCGCAGCGGCTCATTCACCAAAGGGCTGCTGCAAACCGAATACGAGCGCCTTACTTCCTCACCGTTCAGCTTTATTTTAAGCGTAACGTATTGCCCCTGTATGTAAGCATACTCAGCTTTAATTGCCTCTGGAATATCAAACGCAATCGAAACCGCTTCAGCCGTTTCGCGCCTTACTTCTGCTACTTTTAGTGTGTGAAATTTTGCCATCTTCTGTTTTGTGCGCGGCAAAAATAGGATTTATGTGATAATAATTATCTTTTGATAATTGCTGAAGATTGTGATAACAAAACTTTGAAATCAATCTCTTGTAGCCCTATATATTCTAAGTTTGCACCAATGAATTTTAAAACCGAAAACAACGGGCACACCGTTGAATTCATCTCCACCCCGCAATTGCTCAGCGATTGTGTTCAATACATCGCCTCTACACCCCAGCTTGCCATAGACCTTGAGTTCGACCGCGACCGCCATGCCTATGGCTTCAACCTTTGCCTTATACAAGCCAGCGCGGGCAACCGCTGTTTTATAATTGACCCCCGTCAGCCCCTTGATTGCACCCCGCTCTACCGTCTGCTTGAAAATCCTGCCCAACAGGTTTTACTTCATTCGCATGGCGAAGATTTGCGCCTGCTGCATTCCCTCGGTTGCCACCCTACCAACCTGCTCGATACCGAAATAGCCGCCAAGCTACTCGGCTACGAAAAAACATCGCTTGCCTCCGTGCTCGCACAGCATCTGAATATAACCCTCGATAAGTCGCAGCAAAAAACCAACTGGCTCAAACGCCCCTTAACCCCCGAGCAAATCCTTTATGCTTCCAACGATGTGATACATCTGGCACAGCTCAAAAACATATTGCTTGCCGAAGCCGCAGAAAAAAACCGCACCCGGTGGATTGAAGAAGAAAACCATTTCCTCAGTCAGGTTATTTTTACCGAAACGGTAAAAGAAAACTTCCTCTCCGCTGCCGATAAAAAGGAGCTCAGTCCTTACCACCAGTTTCTGATGAACGAATGGCTAAAGCTCCGTGACCAATTAGCCGCGAAACTCAACAAACCTTCCTATCAGGTAATCAGTCCTGAAACAGTGCGCGAAATTATTTCCGGTAAAGCCGATTTAAATAATTGGGTTGCTCTGCCCGGAATATATCGCAAACTGAAAGAACCGCACTACATCGATTTTTTTATTAGTAAGCATGATGAAATTATAAAAGCCGCTGATACCCATACCATCTCAAAAACCATAGGTCACAAACCTTTTGTAAACCCCGAAGAATGGGAAAGACGCAAAACCAATAATGCCGAAAAAGAAAAAGCGAAGGCGGAGATATTTCTTCCGCTCAAGCAGCGCCTCACCGATGTTTACGGAGCAGGCATAGCAAGTTTTATCCTCAGCAATGCCTCCATAGATGAATTCATTCGTGGCGACAAAAAAATAAGCGAACTGAAAGTAAACTACCGCAAAGAATTACTGCAAACCACCGCAGCAGAATTAAACCTGGATATAAATCGCTGGCTTTAAATCCCTGCGCTATTGTTCAAAAAATCGTTCAGAGGTTTCAGTGCTTTATAAGCCTCAAGCGCACTCTTCAAAAGGTTTTTATCCATCACCTCTTTATCGCTCAGATTTTTTACCACGATGTAGCT
>SXHM01000066.1 GCA_005773695.1 Bacteroidota bacterium | reverse complement strand
GATAAAGATTTAGAATGCTTCTCAACTAAGTTCGAGGTGACACATTCAATGCCCTCTTCGTTCAAGATAACTTTGCAGAATAATCGTTGCACTAATGGTATCAACCAGTTCTTTATTTTGGCGTGCTTTTTTTCCAAGCCCGCCATCAATCATGGTTTGAAAAGCCATTTTGGAAGTAAAGCGTTCATCTTCGCGCTCAATTTTAAGCGTTGGAAAATGTTTTTGCAGTTGTTTTATAAACAACTCGGTGCCCTCTGCTGCCTGAGCCGGTTGGTTGTTCATTCGTTTGGGTTCGCCTACCACAATGCATTCCACTTCTTCTTTGGCAATGTATTTTTTCAGAAATTCAATTGCTTCATTTGTTGCAACAGTTGCTAGTCCGGTGGCAATAATTTTTGTAGAATCGGTAACAGCTATGCCTGTGCGTTTTGTTCCGAAATCAATAGCTACTATTCTTCCCATGTTACAACCATTTTTTTCTTCTGAAAAAGATAAGCATACAAACTGCAAGAATAACACAGACTAACCAAAATATGGGGTATGAATACTTGAAGTCCAGCTCAGGGAAATAATGAAAGTTCATTCCATAAACACCTGCCAGAAAGGTGAGTGGAATAAATATGGTAGAAATAATGGTTAACACTTTCATTACCACATTCATGCGGTAGCTGATGCTGGAAAGGTGAAGGTCCATAAGACTTGAAACCAGATCGCGATAGGTTTCTATAGATTGAATAACGTGTATTGTATGGTCGTAAATATCACTCAGGTATTTCAGGTTATTATCCTGAATTACTTCTGATTCTGTTTTACTAAGTTTTGATAATGCCTCGCGCAGAGGAAAAACAGATTTACGCAGATGAATAAGGTTTTTCTTTACGTTCAGAATTTCACGCAGGTTGTCTTCTTCATTTTCACCCATTGTGCGGGCTTCCATTTCCTCCATCTGGTCGGCTATATTTTCTAGCACCACAAAATAATTGTCAACCACCACGTCAATTAATCTGAAAAAAAGAAAATCTGAACTTTTGTTGCGCACCTGAGCAGTAGGGTCGAGCAGACGTTTGCGGACAGGGTCAAAAAAGTCTCCTGGCTGTTCCTGAAAAGATATAACATAGTTTTTCCCCAAGACTACAGCCACTTGTTCAAATTCTATTTTACCTTCTTCGGTAACTGAAATCATTTTCAATGTAATGAACAGGTGCTTATCAAATTCTTCGTATTTAGGAATATGTTCGGTTTGCAGAATATCTTCGAGCAGCAGATTGTGAAGCCCAAAATGTTTGCCTACCTTTTCAATCAGATTAAGGTCGTAAAGGCTGTTTAAATTTATCCAATGGAATTTATCTTCGGTAATTTCTTTTGCAAGGTTGTTTATATCAACAGCATGATTTTCGTTGTAAAATCCGCTCGTGTAGCTGATATTACTGATAAGTACCTGCTCAATTCCGGGTTTATCGCCAACGGCTACCAATGTTCCAAAGGGAAGGCTTTCGCGTTTTTTACGTCTACTGTTTTTTCCCATCATTTAGTTTTTAAAAACGGAAGTGCGGTAGTGAAAGGGAAATTCAATGCCTTCGCTGTCAAAACGTTTTTTTACTGATAGCAGTAAATCACATTTCATCTGAAAACCTTTGATAGCATCATCTGCCCAAACACCTGCACGAATGTTAACAGCACTGTCACTTAAGTCAAATACTTTTACATCTACCATCGGTTTACCTTCATTTTTCTCTTCGTTCTTCCGGCAGTCAATACAAAAGGGATGTTTTAAACATTCGTCCTGCAAAATTAAAAGCGCTTTGTCTGCATCACTCTCATAGCTTATTCCAATATCAATGTTCATGCACACATGTTCATCAACCAGGCTTGAATTTAAAACCGTTTGTTCACTTATAACCCCATTGGGAATAACCAATCTGCGGTTTTCAAAATTGCGGATAACAGTATGACGCAATGTAATATCTTCCACTATCCCGCTGTCAAAACTGCCTACTTTAATAATATCGTTAACACGAAAAGGACGAAAAATTACTATAAATATACCACTGATGATATTGCTGAATGCCTGCTGCGAAGCAAAACCCACCACTGCAGCTATAATTCCCGCACCGGCAAATAAGGTAAGTCCCAGTGTGCGTAATGCGGGAATACTGTAAGCCACTAATATTCCCGCAAGGGTGAAAATAATAAGGTCAACCATGTTGCGAAAAAAACGGTAGCGCGTAGGGTCAACATTTAGGTGCTCTGAGCTTTGGTCAAAAAACCGTTTTAGCAGCCTGCGGATAATTCGTGAGGCTACAATGGCAACAATTATTACTATTGCTGCACTGAAAAATGATTTATGCTCCGTGATAAATTTCATGGGCTCAAACCTACAAAGAAAGTTAATGAAATGGCAAACGACTTACCTGCAATATTGTCTTACTGCTTCAACAGCGTCTCTGTAGCCTGCTTTTTTTGCTTTGTTTAAATCCAGACAGCCGCTCTCGTTTTGTTTTATCTGCATTTTAGAAATGCCCCTGTTAAATAATGCTACTGTATTTTCGGGGTCAATTTCAATTACTTTACTGAAGTCTGATACAGCACCCCGGTGGTTTTCGAGTTTAGCTTTTGATATTCCTCTGTTTAAATACGCATAGGTATAGGTAGGGTCAATTTCTATGGCTTCACCAAAATCGTCAATTGCGCTTTTAATTTCATTAAGTATAATTTTTGTAAGGCCTCTGTTGGTATAACTTAAAGCTGCCTGATCGTGGTCAATTTCAATTGCTTAAGTAAAGTCTTCCATAGCTCCTTTATAGTTTTGCATACTTTTTTTTGATGTACCTCTATTGTTATAGGTCACTGCGTTATTAGGGTCCAGTTCTATTGCCTTATTCAGATCTGCTATGGCGCCTTTGTAATCCTGCAGGCGGTGTTTTGATGTACCACGGTTTGAATAAGCTTTTGCATAGTTCGGATCCAATTCAATGGCGCTGTTGTAGTCGTTTATAGCTCCTGCAGGGTTGTTGAGTTCATCTTTTGATGCGCCCCTGTTAAAATAGGATTTTGCCAGCTTTGGGTTAAGTTCTATAGCCTTATTGAAATCTGCAATAGCTTCGTTATAGTTATGCAACATATGCCGGGCTATACCTCTGTTATTGTAAGCCTCGGCATTCTCTGGCTCAAATTCAATTACCTTATTGTAATTTGCTACTGCCCCTCTGTAATCCTTAAGACTATCTTTTGTTACAGCTCTTTTAAAATACTCCTCTGCCGTTTGACCTATAGTTGCGGCAGCGGTTAGGTTTGTAATAATTATAAAAAGCAGGTTTTTCATATTACCTCTATAATTCGGTCAATAATAATAATGCAATAGTAGCTTGTAATTTGTTATTGAAATATGATTTTGCTCATTTATAAACACATAGTGTTTAAAGCTGCACAGGATTTACTCACTTTAAGTCACGACTACTAAGTAAGAATTCACTACTTTTTGTTTAGTACGCGCAACCTCTTACTCTGTGTTTAGATAATTGGGTAAGTTCAACTATTGTCTAAATATGCTTTTAAATAAATCTGTTCACAATTCCTTAACATTAACTTAAACTATCATTAATTTTCAATCGGTTTATATAGCTCATTTTTGCAGCGCTTTTAAAAATATTTAACAATTACATAACATTTAAATTACAATGAATAAACAATTGCTTTACATTTTAGTAATGTTTTTAGTCGCTCAGAATGCATTTGGTTTTTCACCGGCCGACAGCACTAAAAAGGAAGAGCCTAAGAAACATTGGTATGAAAGTATTAATATCAGGGGTTATATGCAGGTGCGTTACAACAGACTGTTGGAAACCAATCCCGATTTAAAGTGCGAGCAGTGCGATAAATCATGGGGCGATGGAGGTGGTTTTTTCTTCAGACGCATACGTCTTATCTTTTTCGGACAAATTCATAAGCAGGTGTATTTTTATTTCCAACCTGATTTTGGGAGTGCTGCCAGTTCAACAGGTTTAAACTTCGGGCAGGTAAGAGACGCTTATTTTGATATTGGGATTGATAAGAAAAATCAATTTCGCTTTCGAATAGGGCAAAGTAAAGTTCCTTTTGGTTTTGAAAATCTGCAGTCGAGCCAAAACCGTTTGCCGTTAGATCGTAATGATGCATTGAACAGTGCACTTTCAAACGAACGCGATATTGGAGTATTTTTTTACTGGGCTCCGGAAAAAATTCGTGAACGATTTTCTATG
>SXHM01000065.1 GCA_005773695.1 Bacteroidota bacterium | reverse complement strand
TTACTGAAAACAATTTTCGCAGTATTTGTAAAAAATCTATATTAGTGTTTCGAAAACAAACAATCTTATTCACATGAAATCAAAACTACACTGGCTTTTCATCTCCGTAATTTCTTTGTCAGGCTTCAGCTCTTTTGCTCAGGACAATATGGGTATCGGAACATTGACACCAAATGCATCTTCAGTTCTTGAACTTTCCGCAACAGATAAAGGACTACTCGTTCCGCGATTAACAACACAGCAAAGAACAGCAATCATTAACCCCGCAACAGGTTTACTGGTTTATGATATCAGTACCAATAACTTCTGGTATTTCAATGGAATTATCTGGGTACAGGCAATTGGTCCGCAAGGCCCTATTGGTCCAACAGGTGCCAATGGTTTGAATGGCGTTTCAGGCTTGCAAGGTGTTGATGGTCCGCAAGGCCCAACCGGTCCTGCCGGACCACAGGGAGTTACAGGCGCAAGCGGAACAGCAGGTGCAACAGGTGCTGCCGGTGCCACAGGCCAGACAGGAGCACAAGGCCCGCAAGGCGCTACAGGTGCTAACGGACAAAACGGAGCTGATGGCGCAACAGGTGCAGTTGGTACTATGGGTGCAACCGGAAGTGCAGGAGCTAACGGAGCAAGTGGTGCCACAGGCGCTACCGGAGCAGTTGGCGCAACAGGTTTAACAGGCGCAACAGGTAGCATTGGTGCAACAGGTTTAACCGGAGCTGATGGAGCAACAGGTAATGTTGGTGCTACAGGTGCAGCAGGTGCTACAGGGTTGACAGGCGCAACGGGAAATGCAGGCGCTGCAGGTCCAACCGGTCCTTCCGGTGCAAATGGTGCAGCTGGTCCTACAGGCCCTTCTGGCTCGAATGGTGCTGTTGGTCCAACCGGACCAAGCGGTGCTAACGGAACAAATGCCTCTATTCCTTCCGGTGTAATAATGATGTGGTCAGGAACCATTGGAAATATTCCATCTGGCTACGCTTTATGTGATGGTACTAACGGTACACCAAATCTGTTAGATCGTTTTGTGGTTTCAGTTCCTAATTCAGGAACTAATCCGGGAAGTACAGGTGGTACGCATACCTATTCTCTTTCAGCAGCACAAATGCCTTCACACAGTCATACCGGCTCGGGAACAACTTCAACAGATGGTGATCACAACCACAGTCAGGCAGGTTATAATTTAGTTGGAGGTGGTGGACCAATTCCTTGGTATAACTGGGCAAACTCTTCTTACGCAACAAATGTTCCAAGCACCGGAAATGCGGGAAATCATACTCACACGTATAGTTTCACAACTTCAGCAGAAGGTTCGGGAGCGGCTATTGATAATCGTCCCCTGTATTATGCAGTGGCGTTTATAATGAAGCTCTAACGTTCGGCTACTAATTTCCCATCTTTCAAAACAGGAATTACGTTGCTCTGATTAGGTGTCAGGCAAAACTTTACATCCTCATCTAAATTAAGGTGTGCAAGGCGTTTGCGGTGCGAGCAAGTGGAAAGAAATTTCATCATGTTGCGTTTCACCGTGCGGTAAACAAGGCTTGAGGCATTTGCCGAATCGCATTCGGATTTAAAGTTGCCGCTTTCTAAAAGCAGATTGGTTAATGCACCTGCAAACAATGAATCTTCCATGTTAAAGCGGTTTTTCCAGCCGGCACAAAGTATCACTACATCTCTGTCTTTTTTTACTAACCAGGCAGCCAATGCATCAAGGTTAATAAAAGAACCAACTGCAACAGAGTAAGCATGTTTGGCAGCTTCTATTGCTTGTGTTCCGTTTGTAGTAGTAAGCGCAATTTCTTTTCCTTTCAGTTTTTCATCCATATAACTGAAGGGTGAATTTCCGAAATCAAATCCTTCCTGCACAATTCCGTTACGTTCACCACCTGCATAGTATCCGCGCTTTTTATATTCCAGTGCTTCTTCCAGTTCAGCAACAGGAATAATTGCACCAACTCCATTTTCAAATGCAGCGCAGATAGCAGAAGTAGCACGGAAAATATCCACTACTACTACAATGCTGCTATCGTCAGCAAAGAGATGATATAACTCGGGTGAAAAACAAACCTGGACTTTATTCATGCTTTCTTCCTCTTTTATTGAGGACTAGGATGAAGCTTATTTAAAAGGCATTTTAACAACTTGCGCTTTCAAAGGCTTATCACGAACGATGATAAAAATCTCACTTCCAACTTTTGAAAATGGCGAACTCACATAACCCATACCGATTGCTTTTTTCAGCGTAGGTGCCTGCGTTCCTGAAGTTACTTTGCCAATAACGTTTCCTTCGGCATCAGCAATTGCATAATCATGACGCGCAATTCCGCGGTCAACCAATTCAAAGCCCACTAATTTTTTTGTAACGCCTTCTTGCTTTTGTTTCAGTAAGGCAGTGCTGTTGGTAAACTCTTTGTCAAATTTTGTGATCCAACCTAATCCTGCTTCAATGGGTGATGTGGTATCATCAATATCGTTTCCGTAAAGACAGAAACCCATTTCTAAACGAAGTGTATCACGTGCTGCTAAACCAATTGGTTTAATGCCGAATTCTTTTCCTGCCTCAAAAATATCATTCCACATTTTATCAGCATATTGGTTTTCAAAATACACTTCAAATCCACCTGCACCTGTGTAGCCGGTTGCGGAAATCAACACATTATCTATTCCATTGAATTTCCCTTTTTTGAAACTGTAATATTCCATTGCTGCTAAATCAATGTCGGTCAGTTTTTGCAGTGCTGCAGCGGCTTTCGGTCCTTGCACGGCAAGTAATGAAGTTTTATCAGAAATGTTGTGCATCTCTACACTTTTGGTGTTGAATGAAGAAATCCATTCCCAGTCTTTGTCAATGTTGGAAGCATTAACTACAAGCATATAGGTCTTTTCATCAATGCGGTAAACCAATAAGTCATCTACAATTCCACCTGTTTTGTTAGGCAGGCAGGAGTATTGCACTTTCCCGTCAAACAGTTTTGATGCATCATTGGATGTAACTCGCTGAATTAAATCCAAAGCATTTTCGCCTTTCAGAATAAACTCACCCATGTGCGATACATCAAATACACCAACTGCATTGCGCACGTTATCGTGTTCGGCAATTACGCCTTCGTATTGCACAGGCATATTGTATCCTGCAAAGGAAACCATTTTGGCTCCAAGACTAATGTGTTTTTCGGTTAGGGCTGTGTTTTTCATAGATTTTTTTTCAAGCGAACAAAAGTAGAAAATTATCGGTGTTGGATTTTACAGAGTAATTGCTTACGATTTTTTCTCTTGTTTTAGAACTCAGTTCATTCAGTTTATTTTTATCTGAGAGTAAAAGCGAAAGGTATTTCTTCCAGTCTTCATTGTTAGTGCATATAAATCCGTTGATTTTATGGTCAACAATTTTTGTATTTACACCTACTGTCGAAACCAGTGCCGGAATACCAAGTGACATATATTGCAAAGCTTTGAAGCCGCATTTTCCGTTACTCCATTTATCATCGCGCAGCGGCATAATGCCAACATCAAAGCGAAGTAAGTCTTCAATTTCTGTTTCTTTTTTCCACTGAACAAAATTCAGCGACTTTAATTCAAACTCCGGTTTGCGGTCAGATATTACACAGAGTTCAAATCCGAAGTCATTTTCCAATTCTTTAAAAACTGGAATTAAATCATCTAAGTATTGAACGGTTGAATGTGAGCCTGTCCATCCGATTACAAGTTTGTTGTTTGTTGTTTGTTTTGTCTTGTTGTGATAATTATCAGTGTCAATGGTTGTGGGATTATAAACAACATTATTGTTATACTGCTTTGCATAATTGCATAGGTATTCATTTCCGCAAGAAACTTTGTATGCCCATTTACAAATGCTTTTGGTATTGCCGTAAAATTTCAGAACAGAAAAAACCTTATTGCTTTCAGATGTATTTGCCAACCAGATAGCATCATCAAAATCAAAAATTAGTTTCTTGCGAAAAACCTTAGCTATCAGCCATTCTAAAATAGGAGGACCAACAGGCGCTGCTTCACGGTGAATAAAAACGTAATCATATTTACTGAGTGAAAACAACAGTAAATAACGTTTTATAAAACCTTTTAATACTGCAAAAATCTTGTGCCCGAAATTTCCTTTTGCATAAAGAATATCCCAGATCTTATCATCCAGAAATGGAACTACATCAAATGAAACAGTGTTCTTTTCAAAAATCGAAAAATATTGCTCAAACCTGAAACGCTGGCTGGGTGCAACACCAAGAGGATAGGGAACAAGGAAAAGAATATTCATCAGGGACAAAAATATGTATTTGTTGTCCCCTTCACAATTACCTCAATACAACTACTTGCCCTTTGTAGGATAGTACTTTGTTGTGTATGTTTTTGAGCAAAACGGTGTAAACATAAACACCCGGTTCAACCGGTTTCCCGTTTCCATTGTGGTCTGCATTCCAAGTACCATTTACATCAAAGGTTGAGAAAACCTGCTCGCCCCAACGGGTAAAAATGCGGAACTCAAAACCTTCTTCCTGTATCCCTTCACCATGAACATGAAAGCCATCATTCAATCCATTCTCGTCAGGAGTAAATGCATTTGGAATGTAAATCATAAAGTCAGGAGTAATGCGAACTTCTCGTTGCACACTATCTGTACATCCATCCTGAGATGTAACGGTAAGCCAAATTATGTAATTTCCGGTGTCGGTATAAAAGTGTTGAGGATTTAAAAGTGAAGAAGTCGAATCGTCACCAAAATCCCAGTGCCAAGCGCTTGCTCCAGAACTCTCATCCGTAAAATTAATCCATGCTTCCAGCACATTTTCAACAGTTGGACTTGCAGTAAAATCAGCGTCAGGTCTTGGAAAAACCTCAATCATGTCAATAGAAGTTAGCGAATCTACACACCCGTTTGAAGTGGTGGCAATAAGTTGCACATCGTAAAGTCCTTCCTCGTAATAGGTATTGAAAGGTAAGGATGAAGTTGAAGTATTATCATCACCGAAACTCCAGAGATATGCTGCAGGAACAGGAATGGTATTGTCAGTAAAACGCACTGAAAGTGGTTCACAACCTGAAAGCGTGTCGGCATTGAAATCAATAACAGGCAGTGGATAAACAGTTACAAGAATTGAATCGGTTGCTACCGGAGTTCCGCAGTTATCATTTGCAGTAAATACATAATAGCCCGTTGATAAAGGTGTTGCTGTGTAAGGCGAAGAATAATTTCCAGATATTGAATTTATGCTCCAGGAGTAGGAGCCGTTACCTCCGGTTGCAAGACAATTGATCGAAGTACTAAAGCTCGGACAAACACCGGTTGGTCCATTGTAAGATAATGTAACATCAAGCGGAGGATAAACAGGAACGCTAACTGCATCGGCAACTAAAAAACATCCGTTATCATCTGTTAGTGTAAGAATATAGGTTGTTGGAATATTTGGAGAAACCGTTGGATTTTGGTCTGTAGCTGTAAGTGATAAATCTGCAGGTGATGCCGACCAGCTGTAGATATAAGGTGCTGTACCTCCTGTCGGGGTTGCTGAAACCTGTGTGCTTTGACCAATACAAATAACACTCGAGCCACTCACCGATACATTAAGTAAAGGTGGTTCTGAAATGGTTATACTTTCCATTTCCTCACATCCCATAATATCTGTTACAGTAACATCGTGAATTCCTGCAAAAAAGTTTGTAACAGCTGCTGTGGTTTGTCCTGTTTCCCAAAGGTAGGTGTAGGGTGCTGTTCCTCCACCTGCATTAACAGTTGCGCTTCCGTTATTTTCACCGTAGCAGCGAACATCTGAAAAAGATGCGATAGTTGCTGTAACGGCAGGAGGTTCGGAAAGC
>SXHM01000064.1 GCA_005773695.1 Bacteroidota bacterium | reverse complement strand
TTGGGAGATGCTATCTCAGATGATGTATACAGTATTGCCAGCAAAGACTGGAACTATGTAACTGTTCCCATTACGGTTAACCAACCGGGATCATACATCGTTGATTTTTACACACAGGACGATGTGTTCATCAGCAGCGGATCATTTGAGGTGGTGAAATAAGTATTAAATCAACGCTGACTTTTTATAACACTCTGCCAAAGTTTATCTGCGGTTGTATCCCATGTAAACTTTTTGCTCTGCTCCTGCCCTGCATTGATTAATTGGGTACTCAGTATTTTATTGGTTGCCAGTTTTTTCATAGCAGCTGCAATCTCATTTACATCAAATGGATTAACTAATAAGGCAGCCTTGCCGGCAACCTCAGGTAATGAAGTAGTGTTGGCACAAATCACTGGAACATTGCATTGCATGGCTTCAACAACAGGAATACCAAAGCCTTCAAAATAGGATACATAAACCAACGCTTCTGAAGAAGCCATCACGTTTACCAAATCTTCATCCGAAAGTCTGCCAGTGAAAATAACATCGTCCTTATACTGCATTCCGGAATAGGCTTCTTCCATTTCTGAAGTCCACCATTTCTTTTGTCCTGAGAGAAGTAATTTGTAATTGCTGCCCTCCTTTTTATATTCATCAAAAGCGTGGAAAAGGTTCTGTAAATTTTTGCGTTGATGCTGCGCTCCTACGTAAACAAAATAGGGACAAGCATTACTGAATTTCTTTTTTGTTTCCTCTTTTACTTCAACTGAAACAAGCTTAAAGTTTTCATTGCAGCCGTTGTAAACCACATCAATTTTATCGGTTGCAATTCCGTATTGCCCCGCAATATCATTTTTAGAAAAGTCTGAAACAGTGGCTATACGCACTGCTTTGTTAGCATACTTTGGAAAATAATGACGGTAGTACTTACTATATAAATAAGGTAAGTCCTGCGGATAATGTTCAAAATTCAAATCATGAATAACAGGAATTTGAGGCAAATCCGTTGAAAGCGAGAGATAGCCATCGGGAGAAAGAAAAACATCTGCTTGGTGTTTCTTTAGTGCGGCAGGAACCGAAAACTCAAACCACCAATACCATAAAAAAGGATGACGTGATTGTGGAAAAAGCACAACAGGTGTAATGTTATCAGAGAAAATAAATTCCTCGTGCCAGGGGCGGTCAAAGAAAAAGATGAACTGATGTTCAGGGTGGTTTTGAGTAATCCGTTTCAGCGTTTCAAAACTGAAGCGCCCGATACCTTCGAGTTTGTTATGCAGTAATAGTCGGGTGTTTACCGCTATCTTCATCCTATCTCCAACCAGTAAGAACCTCCGTGCTTTTCAATCCTGTTATCCAGTTTCTCCCATAAAGGATTAAGTTTTGCAGCCAGTTCAGCAGTTTCTGAAACATAGAAACACGGCATCAATGTTTTATAACGTTGAGGATTGGCTGCAATCATTGCTCCCAACACATATTGCTCGTTATAAAAGCGCTCGGTCATAAACTGCGGATAATCATACGGCAGATAAATATCATGAACGTGAACAATAACGCCCGGTTTCAGTTGAGGTAATATTTCAAGAAACACAACCGTTACATCCGAATTGGGAAGACAACGATGTGAATTATCAATAAAAAGAATATCGCCTTTTTCCAAAGTTGAAAAAATAGAAAGAGCAGTTTTTTCCAATGGCTGTCGGATTACTTCATCCGCCAGTTGGTCAATTTCTGCTCGAGGCATAGGATCAACTGAGGTAATTTTAGTTTGCGGACTATGTTTCTTCTTAGCACTGAACGCCACCTTAGTAGAGTTACCACTACCCACCTCCATGTAGCGTTTCGGTTTATATTCAGCAATAATAGAATACAGGCTGATGATGTCTAATCCCGGAAAAAATGAATTATTCCAATAAGGTGTTTGTGGATTTTCTAGCTCGTATTTCCATGCAGCAAAATCATCTGTATAGCTTTTAAATTTCTCTAACAAAGAAGCATAACGCCCGTTTCCCGAAACAATAGCTTCGTTTAAAACAGGAATAGGATTTTGCTTGCTATAACGAGGTACTGCATCAACAGGATAGTCCAGGTGAACTGTTTGAAATCTCGGGCTGAGAAAACGGTAAAAATCTTTAAGTTTAGTTGCCATATAATTGAAAGGCAAACATAAGAATTTAATTTACGCTACTTTTGGCAATTACCTGAAAATACAATGCCTAAAATCCTCGGCATATCCGCTTTTTACCATGACTCGGCTGCTGCCATCCTTGATGATGGTAAGATAATAGCTGCCGCACAGGAAGAGCGTTTCACCCGAAAAAAGCACACACCTGATTTTCCGGTTAATGCTATCAAATTCTGTTTGGAACAAAGCGGATTTTCTATCGATGAACTTGATGCTATTGTGTTTTACGACAAGCCTCTTCTGAAATTTGAACGTCTGCTCGAAACCTATTATGCTTTTGCGCCAAAGGGATTACTCTCTTTTCTTACTGCTATTCCAGTGTGGGCAAAAGAGAAATTGTTTCTCAAAAAAATGATTTACGATGAGTTGAAGAAAGTTAGTGAATATGACAAGAAGAAAGTAAAACTTCTTTTTCCTGAGCACCACCTTTCTCATGCAGCAAGTGCCTTTTTTCCTTCGCCTTTTGAGGATGCTGCAGTGCTTACGATTGATGGTGTTGGTGAGTGGACAACCGCTTCCATTGCTCATGGAAAAGGCAATGATATTAAATTTTTGAAAGAACTAAAATTCCCTCATTCTGTTGGTCTGCTGTATTCTGCATTTACGTATTACCTTGGCTTTACCGTTAATTCTGGTGAGTATAAGTTAATGGGTCTGGCACCTTACGGCAATCCTGATGCTGAACAAACAAGGCAATTTATCAAACTGATAAAAGAACATCTGGTAGATATTAAAGAAGATGGCTCCATACACCTTAATCAGGAATATTTTAGTTACGCCACAGGTTTACGAATGGTGCACGACAAAAAATTCGACTCACTCTTCGGGATGAAAAAACGTAAGTCAGAAGGAGAATTGGAACAGCAGCATTGTAACCTTGCATACGCCATACAGGAAGTAACAGAAGATATTGTTATAAAAATGGCTGCTGAAGCCAAACGATTGACAGGTTCAAAGCATCTGTGTATGGCAGGCGGTGTTGCTTTAAATTGTGTTGCCAACGGGAAACTTTTGCGCTCAAAATTATTTGACGACATTTTTATTCAGCCTGCTGCCGGTGATGCAGGCGGGGCTTTGGGAGCAGCACAGGCTGCACACTATATGTATTTCGGAGCAAAAAGTAAACCCACCGATAAAACGGATAATATGCTTGGCTCCTATCTTGGTCCTGAGTATTCGGACAAAGAGATTGAACTGATGGCGCGTAAACACAAAGTTCCTTTCCGGAAAATGATTTTTACCGAGTTGGCAGAAAAAACAGCAGAACTGTTAGCAGAAGGAAACGTAGTGGGCTGGTTCCAGGGACGCATGGAGTTTGGTCCTCGTGCCTTAGGAAACCGCAGTATTTTAGGTGATTCACGCAATGCAGAGATGCAGAAAAAATTAAATCTGAAGATAAAATATCGTGAGGGATTTCGACCGTTTGCTCCTTCTGTTTTAGCAGAAGACTGCAAAGATTATTTTGAGCTCGATGGTATTTCACCTTACATGCTGATGATTGCTCCGATTAAAAAAGAGCGCAGAAAAAATATTCCTGCCAATTATCATGATTTACCTTTGTGGGAGCGACTTTATTATATTCGCAGTGACATACAATCTGTAACGCATCTGGATTTTTCGGCACGCATACAAACAGTGCACAAAGAAACCAATTCGCGTTACTGGGAACTGATTAACGCATTTAAACAAAAAACAGGATACGGATTAATAATCAATACGAGTTTCAATGTCAGGGGTGAACCAGTAGTATGCACTCCTGAAGATGCTTACCGCTGCTTTATGCGCACTGAAATGGATTACCTGATTATTGGTGATTACATCTTCACTAAAAAGGAGCAACCACAGTGGAATGAAAAAGAAAAATGGAAAGAAGAATTTAAACTTGATTAATAAAATATGGATTTCTTAAAAGACTTATGGATGTTCCTTAAAGAACGTAAAAAATGGTGGTTGGGGGTGGTTCAGGATCTTCGACCGATGCTAGTGCTGTCGCGCAAGCAACGGCAACAGGGACAGAATCAC
>SXHM01000063.1 GCA_005773695.1 Bacteroidota bacterium | reverse complement strand
GCGATGGTAGATGAAGATGCTATTCACGCGAAAATGCAAGAGAACAAAAAGAAACCTGTAACTAAATCTACTTTCCAAAAGAAACTGGAAGACATGACCAAACAGGCACAAGCACAACAAAAGGCAAAGAAGAAATAAAACAATTTACTTCTTCAGTTCACTGAAAAGTTTAATGTATTCCTGAATATTTTTCTCCACAGAATACTTTTCGGCAACACGTTCCGTAGCTTTTTCTGTCAGTGATTTCCGCAAACTCTCATCATTCAATAAGCGGTTAATATTTGCTGCCAGTGAGATAAAATCTTTAACTGGAGAAACTAATCCGCAATCATCTACTGTTTCTTTCAGCCCTCCTGCATCTGTTGATGCCACCGGAACTCCATAAATAAATGCATCAAGCACACTACTGCCCAAACCTTCTTCCTGTGAACTCATTACAAACACATCCATCACTAAAAAAAAGTACTCGGCATCTTGCCTGAAGCCCATGAAAATATATTCTTGCTGTAAGTTCTGTTTTTGAACTTCCGCTATTATTTCTTCCATTAATTCTCCATCTCCAAAATGGAGAAATGTAAAATCATTTCTGATTTTCTTTAACTCTGAAATTGCGTTAACCATCGTGTGAGGGTCTTTGTGCGGAACAAAAGCTGCAGTTGTAGCAATTATTTTTTTGTTTAGTAAACCTAATTTTTGAATTGTGTTTACTGCATTTCCCTTATTCAGATGTTGTTGCTTTATCATTGATGGAATAACTTCAACATGCTTAACACCCTGATTTTTCAGTATTTCGCGTATTGCGTCCGAAATAGCGATTACTTTGTCCAACTGTTTATATTTCCATAAGGTTAAAAAACCCTTAGGAACAAAATCAACTCTGCGTGTATAGACAACCGGTGTAGTATGAAACCATTTTGACAACACCACCCATATCAATGCTTTTGAGTTCTGCACGTGAATAACATCGTATTTTTTTGCTGTGAAAATGAGGCAGAAAAATACTGAGGACTGAATTGATACTTCAATCAACTTGATTCTGCTTTGCTTTGCTTTTATTGAGAGCAAACTGTTTTGAAGGCATAAAAGAGAAACTCTAATTCCTTTATCTGACAAGCCTTCCAATGTGTAGAGTGTTTGCCGTTCGCCACCGCGCCAAGTCTTTTCTGTATTTATTTCAAGAATGTTCATCAGCTTTCAACAACGTATTACAGAAAAGAAAAAACGAATTGAAAAAAGCAAAAAAGGTAATACCTGCCTGCGACTCCAAGGTGTCTTCGCTGATGAATGAAAGTAAGGCAATAATCAGAAATGCGAGGTAAATGTAACCCGGTTGGAAGTGATGTGCGACTAAGGGATAGAAAAGCGAAAACAGAAACCACAAAAATCCGAAAAGCCCGAAAGTAACTGCTACAGTAAGATATTGGTTATGTGCGCGTTTTCTGAAATTCTCTGCAAGCGGTGAATTCATTTTATCATATTGTTCCTTGTAAGCAGAAACTAAATCACCTGTTCCAACACCAAAGAGTTTATTCTCTTTAATAATATTAGTAGCAGCTTTCCAATATTCAAAGCGTTGCATAACAGAATGCCCGCTGGGGTTTCCTTTGATTCGGTAATCTTCAAACTCCCAAAGTATTTCGTAAATCCTATCGCTGAAACTCAACTTATCCAGGTAACGATAATTTGCAACACCACTTTGTATAGCTGCAATATCTTTGTCTGTAAGTTGAGCAACACCTGCTGCATCTTTGCGATAGCCTTTTGATGTTAGAAAGCGTTCGAGTGTGAAGCAAACCAGACTTCCGTTTTTATCCTTCTCGTTAAATTTTAAATCACTTCGATTATTCCAGGCTTGTTCCAATTCTTCCCAAGCTACATAAATTGCCACACGGTTTCCGTTTTCAATGCGCGGATCCTTCATGTTGTGTTGATAAGGATTTCCAAGTGCTGTTAGCGAATCCAGCTCTGCTACATTTACTTCATTTACTTGATAAAAGTTTTTAACAACACTGCCCAACCATAAACCTGAACTAAGAATAAAAAGAAGAATGATTGAAAAAAATGAAATTTTCAACACTTTGTTTTTGGTTTTAATAATGCCGTAAAAAATGGTAAACAAGGTTGTAATAAAAAAGATAATCAATCCGTTTGCGCTTTGCAGCACAAATAGGAAGAATATAAACCAAACAGCAAGCGAGCCCATCAATATCTTTTGTCGCTGACTATATTGTTCGTTCCATTTAAAAATCAAATAAACAACTGAAAAAACTCCCAGACACAACATCAGACTAAATCGGATGTGCGAAACATGTGAAGTCATTTCACGCATGTTGGTTATTATCTTTCCTGAAAAACCATACAGATTATAAACGCCCACCATAGTTTCGCAGAATAGAGCAAACAGAAAAATATGTAACACTATTCTGAAATTATTTTGGGAAAGTACCGGAGTGCTTGAAAAAATAATGGGAAGTAAAAGCAGAGGCAGTTTAGTTTTTAGGTCTTTCAAAGCATAAGCAAAATCGGTAGTCCAAAGAAGTCCGATAATATGGAGTAGGTAAAGTGAAGAAAGAGCAACAGCAATTTTACTATTGAAGAAGAGATTCATCTTTTCTTTCAAACCACCCGCCACTATCCAGTTAGAAAAAAGCAAAATCATTGAAATGCTGATCAGCACCTTTGAAAGCGGCAAACCAATAGCAGTCATTGCCAGTGCGGCAACATAAACCTGCGGATGATAAGGCCTGATGAACCCAAGCAATTTATTCATTGTCAGCGAAGATAAGTATTGCACTGAAAAAGGAATAGAAAATAACACCTGCCTGTCGCTCTAACATTGATTCTGTAAAAAAACTGATAATTATAATTATATAAAATACAGTTGCGAGGTGTTGCTTTCTCTTTAATGAAACGGTAATTGCTAATATTATTGAAAACACCAACGCAAATAATCCAGGCAAGCCGATTGCTGCCCACG
>SXHM01000062.1 GCA_005773695.1 Bacteroidota bacterium | reverse complement strand
TTCGTTCACAAAAATCTGCTGGATTTGTGCTTTCCAGAATTCATCTTTTTCAACAAAAGTTACCACAGCAAAAATGTCGTCCAGTATTGTTTTTGCTTCCAGCGAATCATCCGCTTCAATTTTATTTACGTTGAATAAACTCAGTCCGCCAAAACTTTCATGGATGTTGCCGTTAGCAACCATTATGCGGGAAGCAAATTTTGGTGAGAGGGGCATTGCGTTGCCGGTTTCATCAATGTAAAAACTTTCACCTGCAATGTTGTAAATACGCACCACGGGCTTGCGTTGAATGATATCTGCTTTTACTTCGCCTTCAACAGAGACATAAACCTGCGCATCTTTTATGGAAGGGTTTTTCAAAATCAGTTGCTCCAGTGTATTGTAATTTATTTGCGAAACAGGGCTGCCAACTAATGAATCACCTTTACTGTAAATAATTTCTATGATATCGGTTTCGTCAACAAAGAAATTTTCATCACTGTTGTCAATGTTTACATTAATGCCTGTGCAAAGCGCATTGTTTTGTTCCGCAGCTGCAAAGCCAAGAATTACCGGCAAGCCAAGTGCCGGTATCAACCACATCAGTATTTGTAAGAATGTTTTCATGCAATTACAGCAATCAATTTCTTTTTAATGGGTTCAACAAGTTTGTCAATATCACCTGCGCCAAGGGTAAGCAATACTTCTATTTTGCGTTCGCAGATCTCTTTCAGTGTGTCTTCTTTTGATAGCAGGCTTTTGTTTTTTAAAGTGATTTTGTCGAGCAACATTTTTGAGTCAACTCCGTCAATTGGTAACTCGCGTGCAGGATAAATCTCCAGCAGTATTACTTCGTCCAGCAGATCAAGGCTTTTCGCAAAACCATCTGCGAAATCACGAGTCCGTGAAAAAAGATGCGGTTGAAAAATGCCGGTTATTTTTTTGTCCGGATATAATGCTTTTACCGAGGAAATGCAGGCACTGAGCTCACGCGGGTGATGAGCGTAATCATCAATATAAAGAAGATTTGCGTTTTTAATGACGTATTCAAAACGCCTTTTTACTCCTTTATATGTAGCGAGTGCTTTTTTAATCACCTCTTTGTCAACACCTGAAACCTGAGCAGATGCTGCAGCTGCAAGAGCATTCTCCAGGTTATGCATTCCCGGAAACCCAAACTTTACGTTTTCAATTTTTTCCAAAGGACTGATAATGTCAAAAGTATATTCTCCATTTTCAACTTTCAGGTTTTCAATTCCAAAATCACTTTTTCCTTTCAGCGCATAGGTGAATGATTTTTTTGTTGTCTCGCTGAAAGACAAACCTGCTTTGTAAATAAGCGTTCCTGTTTCCTTGATTTTTGAAACGAACTCATGGTAGTTTTTCTCCATGTTTTCTTTTGTTCCATAAATGTCAAGATGATCCGGATCGGTAGAAGTAACAATGGCCACATCTGGATTCAGTGTCAGGAATGACCGGTCGTATTCATCTGCTTCCACTACCATCTTATCACTGGAAGATGAAAGCAATAAATTACTGTGATAGTTTACCGCAATACCTCCTAGAAATGCTGTGCAACCATCTTCTGAATTATTCAGAATGTGAGCAGCAATGGAAGATGTTGTGGTTTTTCCATGTGTGCCTGCAACTGCAATAGTGAAATGGTTTTCTGTCAGCAAGCCCAAAACTTCTGAACGCTTCTTTACTTTAAAGCTATTCTCACGGAAGTAATTTAGTTCCTCATGTCCTGAAGGAATTGCCGGAGTATAAATGATTAATGTTTGGTCGGTATTAAAGAAGAATGAGGGAATTAATTTCAAATTATCTTCAAAATGAATATCCATTCCTTGAGCAATCAGTTCTTTTGTAAGCTCTGTTTCTGTCCGGTCATACCCCGCAACAGACTTGCCTTGTGAAACAAAATAACGAGCCAGCGCACTCATTCCGATGCCGCCAATTCCAACTAAATAAACATTTTGAATCGTTTTTAAATTCATTTCAGTTTTTCTGCGCTGTTGCTATTTTTATTACTTCGTTTGCAATTACTTCATCTGCATTTGCAAGAGCCAACTCACCTATATTTTTTCTTAGTAATTCCTGTTTTGCTTCATCATTCATCAATAGCAAAATTTCATTTAATAGTTTTTCTTTTGCTTCGCTGTCTTTGATCAGAATGGCTGCCTGTCTGGAAACCAAGGACATTGCATTTTTTGTCTGATGATCTTCAGCTGCAAACGGAAATGGAATAAGAATTGCAGGTTTTTTAACTATGCATAACTCGGAAATGGAACTTGCTCCGGCTCTTGACACCACTATGTCTGCAATGGCATAAGCAAAATCCATTTTTGTAACAAAATCATGTGCCTTAATTTTTGCATTGTTTTCCACTGCCTTTTTTGCAGTGGGGAAAAACAGTTTTCCTGTTTGCCACAATACCTGAAACTTTTCGCCTGACAATTTCTCAATGCTTGCTGCAATACTTTCGTTAATTGTTTTTGCGCCAAGACTTCCACCAATTATCAGTAAGGTTTTTTTGTTTGTATCCAATCCAAAGAATTCAATTCCCTGTTCACGTTTCGCCTGTAAGTTCAATATATCCTGACGCACAGGGTTTCCTGTTATTTTTATCTTATCAGCAGGAAAGAATTTGTCCATTTCATTATATGCAACACAAATTCTGTTAGCTTTTTTGCCTAACATTTTGTTGGTTATACCTGCATATGAATTTTGTTCCTGAATAAGAGTAGGTATTTTTTTTAATTGTGCGGCATATAATAAAGGTCCGCTTGCAAAACCGCCTACACCAACGGCCACATCGGGTTTAAACTCTTTTATAATCTGCATGGAACGCCAAACACTTTTGAGCAATCGTAAGGGGAATGCAAAATTTTTTAATGAAAGACTGCGGTCAATTCCGCTGATATCAAGCCCTTCAATTTTATAACCTGCTGCCGGAACTTTTTCCATTTCCATTTTTCCTTGTGCCCCTACAAATAATATTTCAGCCTGAGCATTTATTTTTTTTATTGCGTTAGCAATAGCAATGGCCGGAAAAATATGTCCGCCTGTTCCTCCGCCACTTATAATTACCCTAAGCGATTGCATATTCTTCATCGTTTTTAGTTTCACCTTCTTCAATAGCACGACTTACACTTAAAATAATTCCCACTGCAATGCTGGTAAACCATAATGATGTTCCACCCATGCTCACTAATGGCAATGGTTGTCCCGTTACTGGGAATAAATTCACTGCAACCGCCATATTTATCATCGCCTGAAAAATGAGCATGAAACAACATCCCAGTGCAAGTAACGCAGCAAATGTGTTCGGACTTTTTACCACAATTTTTACTCCTCTGAAAAGCAAAATCAGGTATGCAAGCAAAACTGCCACACCACCGACTAAACCGTATTCTTCAATTACAATTGCATAAATAAAATCAGAATATGGGTGAGGCAGAAAATTTCGCTGATCACTGTTTCCGGGACCTTTTCCGAGTAAACCACCTGTTGCAACAGCAATCTTTGCCTGGTCGGATTGAAAGCTTGCATCGCTTATGGCAGCAGCATCTTCTTCGGTTTCTGCTGTCTTGAAATAAGTTTCTACTCGTTGTTTCCATGTTTCCATACGAGGAAATACTTTTTCAACAGGAATTACATAGGATATTCCTACCAGCAATGCAAATCCAAGTATTGCACACCCTACTAACGACAGCAGATGTTTTACATTTACTCTTCCTATAAACATCAAGATTAAACAGGTGATGAATAGTAATGCAGATGTAGAAAAGTTTGCCGGAAGAATTAATCCGCAAATAACAATGATGGGAACAATCATTGGTAAAAAGGCAGATTTTAAATCCTTGATTTCGTCCTGTTTTACTGCAAGTAAACGGGCCAGATACATAATGAGAGCAAGTTTTGCAAAGTCAGAAGTCTGGAATGTCATTTCAATAATGGGGATGCTTATCCAACGGTTGGCAGAGTTTAAATTTACACCCATTGCCAACGTATAAATCAGCATAGGAACAGCCAAAAACATAGCAACTTGTGAAATGCGCGAGAACCAGATATATTTCATCCGGTGTGTTGCATACATTAAGCCTAAACCAAGAACCAGAATTGAGAAATGTTTAAACAAAAAGTATTCGGTGTTACCTCCTCGTGTTCTGAAAGCCAGCATACCTGAAGAACTGTAAACAGCCAACACCGAAACGATAGAAAGGAACAATACTGTGAACCAAATCACTTTATCGCCTTTCAGATATTTCAGAATAGTGGTTGTCATTTTATCAAATAGTTTTTAATTACCCTTTCAATGAATTTTTCATATTCAATACTGCATCTTTAAATTTATTTCCACGGTCTTCGTAGCTTGTAAATAAGTCATAGCTGGCGCAGGCAGGTGAAAGTAAAACGGTATCACCTTTCAGTGCAAGACTGTTTGATTGACGAACAGCTTCATCTGCATCAGCCGCTGCAACTATCAAATCAACATCGCTCATAAATGTTTTAAAAACTTTGCGATTTTCTTTACCAAGACAGATAATTACTTTCACTTTGTCGCGCACAATCTCTTTTAGCATAGAATAATCACTGCGGTCATCAACACCTCCAACAATCCATATAAGAGAGCGGTCAATGCTTTCCAGTGAATACCAGGCAAGGTCAACAGTAGTTGCTTTAGAGTCGTTGATGTAATCAACGCCATTTATTTCTGTGATGAATTCAAGACGGTGCTCGGTGCTTTCAATATCATTCAGACTTTCGCGAATGATGTCATTTCTGAGTTCGAGCAACTTATTATACTCGTCAATTTTTTTTGCAGCTTCATTCCTGATGATGGTTTCGCGGTTTTTTTGGTTTTCTTGCATGGATTTCAGGTTTGGTTAGTTGTAGTTAATTTTTAGAGTTGCTGAACCGCCTTTTTGAACTGACGTCCGCGATCTTCATAATTTTCGAACAGATCAAAACTTGCGCAGGCAGGGGCAAGCAGAACGGTATCGCCTTTTTTGCCAAGACGGTAAGACGCTTTCACAGCTTCCGATGCACTGGTTGTATCAACAATTGTTTCCACTACATTTTTAAATGTGTCGTGAATTTTTTTGTTGTCCACACCAAGACAAACAATGGCTTTTACTTTCAGGCGAACCAGGTCCATCACCATCTCATAATTGTTGCCTTTGTCAACACCACCCATAATCCATATGATAGGTGTATTAATGCTTTCCAGCGCATACCAGGCAGAGTTGATGTTGGTTGCCTTTGAGTCGTTGATAAACTCAATGCCGTGAACTTTTGATACTTTCTCAAGACGGTGTTCCACATTTTGAAAATCGCTCAGACTTTCGCGGATGCTTTCTTTACGCAGGTCAAGCAATCGTCCTACAATGCCTGCTGCCATGGTGTTGTAGATGTTGTGTTTTCCCTGTAATGCTAGTTCGTGTATTGACATAATGAAGGTTTGGTTATTGATGGTTAGGTTTAAATTCTCGTTTTCTAAATAAGCTCCGGGCACTTTCTTTTCTTTGATACTGAAAGGAAACAGCTGCGCCTGAAGTTTTTTTTTTGACACCTGTGCGGCTATTATCTCATCATCGTAGCAATAGATGAATGCATCATCAGGTTGTTGGTTTTGTGTAATTCTGAATTTTGAATCAATGTATTTTTCCATCTTGTAATCGTAGCGGTCAAGATGGTCTTCAGTGATATTTGTAAGGACCGCAATGTTGATTCTTGAATTATACATATCATCCAATTGAAAACTGCTTAACTCTATTACGCAGTATTCAAAGTCTTTTTCAGTAAGCTGAAGTGCCAGACTTTTTCCAACATTACCTGCAAGACAAACATCCACACCTGCTTTTTTCAAAATGTGATAAGTAAGCAACGTTGTAGTCGTTTTTCCGTTCGTTCCTGTAATGCCTATAATTTTTGCTTTTGTATGTCTCAGTGCAAATTCTATTTCCGAAATCATCGGAATCCTGCGACTTCTTAATTCTTTTATTAAAGGTGCTTTCTCAGGAATACCCGGACTTTTAATTACTTCATCAGCATTGAGTATTAATTCTTCGGTGTGCTTTTCTTCTTCCCAGTTTATGCCATGCTGATTTAATACGTCCTTATATTTCTGTTGAATTTTTCCTTTGTCAGATACAAAAACATCAAACCCTTTTTTCTGAGCAAGCACTGCTGCGCCTGTTCCGCTTTCGCCTGCACCAAGTATGACTATTCTGTTGTTCATTATCTCAGTTTCAGCGTTACAATGGTTACTACAGCCAGCATTATTCCTACAATCCAGAAGCGTGTTACAATTTTTGATTCATGGTAACCTAACTTCTGATAATGATGATGAAGCGGGGCCATTTTGAAAATTCTTCTGCCTTCTCCATATTTTTTCTTGGTGTATTTAAACCAACTTACCTGCATCATCACGCTCAGGTTTTCTATCAGAAAAATTCCGCACAGCAGAGGAATGAGTAGTTCTTTTCGGATGCAAAGTGCAAACACAGCAATGATACCGCCCAGTGAAAGACTTCCTGTGTCGCCCATGAATACTTGCGCAGGGAAAGAATTATACCAGAGAAAGCCGATGCATGCACCAACAAATGCGGAGATGAAAACTACCAACTCGCCTGTGCTTGGGATATACATAATATTGAGGTAATCTGCGAAAACACTGTTACCCGAAACGTAAGCGAAGATGGCAAGAGCAACACCTATGATTGCAGAAGTTCCGGTAGCTAATCCATCTAATCCATCCGTCATATTAGCACCGTTGGAAACCGCAGTAACAATCAGAATTACAATCGGAATAAAAATTAACCATGCCCAATTCATATAGTTTTCTCCCATGAATTTTGCAAGTGATGAGTAATCAAACTCATTGTTTTTGAAAAATGGAATTGTTGTTTTCAGCGATTTTTCAGGAGCTGAGTAACTTGGAACTTTCTGCATCAGTTCACCATCCTGCGTTAAGGAAGCATAGCTTGCAGAATTTTCACCTACCACTTTTTCTTTGATAACAACATGTGGATTGAAATACAATGTTGCTCCTACAATTAACCCAATTCCAACCTGTCCGATTATTTTAAAACGACCTGCCAGGCCTTCTTTGTTTTTTCTGAAAACTTTGATGTAATCATCTAAAAACCCAATAGTGCCAAGCCATATTGTGCTGATAATCATTAACAGGATATACACATTGTCTAATCGTGCAAATAATAAAGTAGGAATTAGAATGGCAGAAAGAATAATCAATCCACCCATGGTTGGTGTTCCTTTTTTCTGCAATTGTCCTTCTAATCCAAGATCGCGAACTATTTCCCCAACTTGCTTCAATTGCAGGTGTCGGATAATTCGTTTGCCAAATACCATTGAGATAACAAGCGAAAATATGATTGACATTGCAGCACGAAACGAAATGTATTTAAACACTCCTGCTCCCGGAAAATCAAACACTTTATCTAAATATTCAAAAAGATAATACAACATTTTTAAATCGCTTGTTTTAAACTTTCAGTTAAAATTTTCATATCGTCAAACGGATGTTTTACTCCGTTTATTTCCTGATATTTCTCGTGACCTTTTCCCGCTAACAAAATGATATCTCCCGGTTTTGCCATGATACAGGCAGTGCGGATTGCTTCTTTTCTGTCGGTAATCGAAACAGTCTTGCGCACATCAGAAGTGTCAACACCTTTTCTCATTTCATCAATAATGTCTTCTGCTTTTTCAGAACGAGGATTATCAGAAGTGAGAATTACTTTATCGCTCATGGTGCATGCAATCTTTGCCATTAGCGGACGTTTTGCACGGTCTCTGTCGCCACCGCAACCAACAATCGTTATAAGAGTTTCATTACCTGTGCGGATATCGCGAATACTTCTTAAAACATTCTCCAGTGCATCCGGAGTGTGTGCATAATCAACCAC
>SXHM01000008.1 GCA_005773695.1 Bacteroidota bacterium | reverse complement strand
GGCTGTGGAAGACCAGTTACTTTAACATTTGTTTCACCTTTTTCATTTTGACGGATACCGTTAAGAATTACAAAGAATTTTTCTCCGCCCGATGAGTAGAATACAAGGTTGGATGTTTGTGCAAATGCTTGCACCGTAGCATAAACAGCTAAGAGTAGGAGTACTGCTTTTTTCATTTAATTTTTTTTAAAATTTATTTTTTTTGAGCCTGTTGCCAAACTCCGTGCCAAAAGTAAAAATTTATCATGCTTTTTCAATCTTTATTTTTTGCATCCAGATCTTCTATTAATTGCCACATTCCTTTCTTCCATATTAAACCGTCAACACTGAAATCGGGTCCGTAATATTGAAAACGACCTGTATTCATTGGATCATTGGGTGCAAGGTGGTCAAATACTATCATTTTTTTCTGCTCATCGTAATTCAGTTGCATAATTGCCTGCGGACTATATTCAAATATTATACGCGACCATTTTTGTTTTTTCATTTGGAATAGCGGGGCACCAAAAACAGGTTCTCCTTTTGATGAAAAGCTGAGCACGTCAATAATCTTCTTGGTGGTAATGCCGTCATTTCCGTTCCATCCTAGCAAGGTATAATACATTTTCCCTTTACTCTTTTTCTGAATCAGGTTGTAGTAAACACAACTTTGCCAGTTTTTTGAGTTAACGCTTTTGCGCTCTATATTTTCTGTCTTTTCTTCCGCTGCTTTAAGTTTATAAACAGCGGTGGTTTTAGTCTTTACGTTCTTTTGTATTACAAAACCATTGCAGTGGTAAATCCCGCCATCAGGCGGAAGTGCCCATGAAATGATGCGTACTTTTTTATCTGCTGAAATCAGATCCGAAAGATTTTTACCTAAATCAAATCGGAAATCAATAGCATCATTCTGCTTCAGGAAATTTTCAAGTGCTGAAACAATAGCTTCATTGTCAGCTTTTACTTCATTATTAAGCTGCGCTTGCTCCTGAATATGTTTGAAACGGACAAGTAATGTGTCGCTTGTAGACTTGTAAGCTTGTTCAATATTCTGCGCACTGCCGGGATTACAGTTGAAATTAAAAGAAAATAAAAAAGCGCTCCAATAAATTGAAGCGCTTTTTAATAAGTCAGTCATAAAATTAAGCGTGCATAGATGCTTTTTTGCTCAGATTCTCTTCTGATGTATGCGGGTTGTCGGTATCAGGCACACAGCAGTCAACAGGACAAACTGCAGCGCATTGCGGCTCATCGTGGAAACCAACGCACTCAGTGCATTTATCAGTAACGATGTAATATATGTCCATTTGAACAGGTGGCTGTGCAGCGTCAGCATCAGCAGTTACTCCGCTGAAACTGGTGAAACTTCCTTTAACTGAAGTTCCGTCAGCAAATCTCCATTCCTGACCGCCTTCATAAATTGCATTGTTTGGACACTCGGGTTCACAAGCCCCGCAGTTGATACATTCATCGGTAATTTTAATTGCCATGTTTTATGTTTTTAAATTGAGAGTTTAATGTTCTTAGTTTTGCGGTGCAAATATAGTATTTGTATAAATAAAATGTTTTGACGCTAAAAGAAAAAATAAAATCCTTTGTTGAGTTGGGTAGCTTTTTGAAGTTATTCATAGAAACCAATAATTCACCAGATGCAGAAATCGCAGCTTTTGAAAATCTTATTTTGGGTTCAGCACATTTCAATGGATGGTTTATTGAAGAAAATGTACGCAGTTCAGTTGCAGGAATTGCATACATGCTTGAAAAGGATAAACTTGAAAAATGGCTTTCTGCCTACAATTTTAAAGAGAATAATATTCCCAAAACAGTAGGAGTGATTATGGCGGGGAATATCCCCATAGTAGGTTTTCATGATTTTTTATGCGTGCTTATTTCAGGAAATACCTGTGTAGCCAAACTCTCCTCACAGGATAACAGACTTATTAAAGCCATTGCAAAAAAACTGCTTGCTATTGAGCCCCGCTTTAATGACCGGATTATTTTTGAAGACGGAAAGCTTGAAAATATTGATGCTGTTATTGCTACGGGCAGCAATAATACTTCACGTTATTTCGAGTATTACTTTGGTAAATACCCGAACATTATTCGTAAAAATAGAAACTCTGTTGCTGTTTTAACAGGCACTGAAACACCTGAACAGATTGCCCTGCTGGGCGATGATATATTTCTTTATTTCGGTTTGGGTTGCCGCAATGTTTCAAAGCTTTATGTGCCGGAAGGTTATAATTTCGATAATTTCTTCAATGCAATAGAGAGCAGGAAGAAGATTGTATTCCATTCTAAATACGCTAATAATTACGATTACAATAAAGCAATATTATTAGTTGGAAAGCAACTGCATTTTGACAATGGTTTTCTTCTCCTGAAAGAATATGAGGCTCTAACTACTCCCGTATCGCGGGTGAACTACAGTTTTTTCAAAGATCTAGCTGATGTAAAAGCAGAATTGGAAGCCAGAAAGAACGAGATACAATGTGTTGTTTCTGCAACCCCTGATGAGTACAATTCCGGTGTTGCATTCGGACAAAGCCAGCAGCCTGAACTATGGGATTATGCAGACGGGGTGGATACAATGAAGTTTCTCCTGTCGTCATGCTGAACTTGTTTCGGCATCTTTCCCGAAGACCCTGAAACATCCCGATAACTATCGGGATCAGGGTGACGAAGGTCTGAAAAAGAAAAGAGGAACAATTTCTTGCTCCTCCTTTCCCGACTTTAAACCCAACCCACACCATTACTCAATATAAAACCGTTTTGTAAGAATTTTGTTTTGTGTTTTGTTAAAAACCTGCATCATATATAAACCTTTGTCAAGATTTGAAATATCTGCCTTAAGAGAAACATCATCAAACAACTGGTGAAATACTTTTTCGCCTATGATGTTATAAATGATTACCTCTTTTATTTCGCCTTGTCCGGTAGTAAGAATATCAAACTTGCCGTTGTTGGGATTGGGATAAACATTCACGGTAAACTCTTCAAGAGGCGCTGCTGCAATTCCTTCACTTTCTGAATTATTAAAAGCAAAACGAAAGTTAGTTGTTTCAGAAAATACGGCAATACTTAACGCAAACACAGCCAGTAAAGAGGCGAAAGATGTTTTGAGAAGAAATGTTTTCATGATTGTTGTATTTAGTTTAACAGAAAACCTGTACAAATTTAGATACTGTTATTCTTATGCTGAAAGTGTTTCTGTTAATGTTTGTTAAAGAAACACAAGAACCTTGCCGAAAAAATTTAAGCGTTTTCCTTATCGCCTTTGTAAAAGAATAACAACATCAGCAAGCCAAACACCAGCATTGCAAATCCGGAATAAAAGTTTAATTCCGGATGTTTTGCTTCTATGCCAGCAAAGTAATTTGCCAATAATATTAGTCCTGAAAGGCTGAAAAATAATCCGATAATCAAACGAAGGTCAGTTAGTTTTTCCATTAAAAGAAAATAAGGTTAAG
>SXHM01000061.1 GCA_005773695.1 Bacteroidota bacterium | reverse complement strand
ATCGGCTTTGGTAGCGCCTGTTGCCCATGATATTTTGTAGAAAAGGTCTTTCTTTTCCATCAGGTGAAGTGCTAATGCTTTCAGCATTCTTCCACGCTCAGGAAAAGTCATTTTGCGCAGTTTGGGTCCGCCAACTGTGCGCGCATAATCGCACATGGCAGCAAAGTCTAATCCTTTGCTGCTGGCACTTGCAATGGCATCGCCTGTGATTGCATTATATAGTAATTGCCCATTACCCTCACCGGCAATCCATTTGCCGAGAGCATAGTTGTTAAGTGGTTGTATAGATGTAGCTGTGCTCATTGCGTGTTAATTTTATGAGGTCAAATATAAAAGCAATTGCACAATAAAAAAGGGAAAGCATAATTGCTTTCCCTTTTTATATAAATCACATACTGATTAATCTGCCCAATGCAATGTGTAGTTTGTTTCAGTCATATTGTTGTCGTGATCCCAGGCATCAATTACCAGGTTGAAATGGATGTGCGAAGTATCAGTTGGAACATAAAATGTATCAATATGAAAACTTGGCATTTCGTGAACAACAGGCATCCAATGCATCACAACTTCACCGGTTTCTTCTTTTGATAGCATAACCATTAGTTCGTGCAGGGCTTCGTTATCTGTAATGTCTCCTTCGATAAAAATAGTATCACCAATAGCGAAATCCTGCTCATCTGTTGGAGTTGTTAACGTAATAACCGGCCCTTGTTCTTCCGGATTCTCTTTTTTGCACGAAGAGATACTGATTGTAAGAATTGTTGCAAATAATATTAAGATATTGTTTTTCATAATTAGTTATAATGTTAGTTGTTTAATTTTTTTAGAACATGAATGTAAGATTGGCGGTATAGAGTTGTGCCGGTTTAATTAGTCCTTCGGCTAAACTATAAGCCACAGGTTGTTGAAATGAAAACCCGAGATTGAATCTTTTAAAATAAGTTTCCATACCCGCTATTGCGTAAAGTGCGTTTCCTCCTGTGTAGTATTTTATATTGTTGTTACGTGTGTTTTTCTCAGCGTTATCAAACGAGATTCCTGTATTGGGAAGAAACGAAACATTCTTTGCTTTCAACCACAAAAAGGCTTTCATCGAAAGATTGAAGCGATTTCCGAATCGATAGTTATCGTGGTTAGTAGTATTGATACGGTATGAAGCTTCGGTGTTAAGCCCGATTTTTTTGTAACGCATAGTATAAACACCATTCACAATAAAATCAAAACTTCCGGTTCCTGTCTGTATGTTGGGATTTGCCACACTTCCATCATCAATACTTTTGAATTTGCCGGTAGGAAATTTTATCCCACCTCCCAGAAGTAACGTATGTTTAACTTTCTTCATCAAACTGTCTCCCGTATTTATTACAGCATAATTTGACATGAGTGTGGCATCTCCTAAACCATAAACTCTTGAAATAACAGTGTTTTCATTTTCCCTGAAAACATTGAATGGCACAAAGGCAAAAATCTGAACGCGTTTTGCAACATAAAATCGCCCCCATAACTCAATTGAATGCAACGAAAGTTTGGTTGCAGATTTGTAAATCTCATCAGCAATATAAGACGGGATATGATTAGCCGTGGAGGAACTCCCCGTCCACCTAACACCTATAAAATGTTTTTGAAACTGAGGGAGTATCCCGTAGTAACTTCCCCCGGATGAGCTACTGCAAACATCGCAGGCCTTGATTGATACTGCAATATGCAGCACGAGTATTAATAACAATGCTTTACGCATGGCTTCAGAATTTAAATGATACAATGATTTTAAATCAGGCAAAATGCCTGTATCCCGATAATAACGGGAGAAGAAAAAAACTAAGCGTTGAAGCCGGGCGGATGAAAAACAGGAATAACAACCTTATCGGTAAGGATTGCCGAGTAGGTAAAAACAGGTTTAATTATTACTTCTTCAAAAATAATTTTCTCTTCGTGTATGGTATTATATAAAGTGATTTCAAATTTTTCTTTACTGTTACCTGTTGGTGTACTCTCACTCTTTTGTTCTTTATCCAGCTCTTTTTTCAGATGACATTTTCCCTCGCAGTGCATTGCTTTCTTTTCTTTGTTTTCGCAAAGCACATTAGAGATATAATCTTTGTTTACCTGATAATTTAAGATGATGAAAGTCCGCGTGAAAGACTGCAGCAGAAATAGAAATGCGAGTGATATGGTAATCGTGTTTTTCAAAACAGGCGCAAGTTACTATTTAATTTAATTTGTTCTGTACTTTTCCTCCAGAATTATTGCTTTCGGAAAAAGTATGTTGTTCTCTAAATGAATGTGGCGGTGCAAATCTTCTCTGAATTCTGCCAAACTGTTGTAAAGTAGTTTGTAGCTGTTGCAAGCCCAATCAGGTATGGCAAATGAATTGCTGAGTAAATATATCTCTTCTATCAGCGCACCAGCAAGTTCGTGCTCCTTTTCCATCATTGCTATTGGATTTTTAACAGTAGCAAAATGTGGTATTGCACGCTCAGCTCTGCCTTCAGAAACTGCCACCAGTTTTTTGATATATGGAAACAACATCAATTCTTCTTTTTGCATATGGGGAGCCAATTCTTTTACTACCTCATTCCACAAATCTTTTATTTTAATCAGTTCAGGAGCATGGTCTCCATGTACGCGAGCTACTTTTTCTGCCAGTTCACTGATTACGGGCATATTTTGTTTTACATAAGTGTGGTGCAGATTCTCAATATAGACGCATAGGAAATCAATCTTCCACTTATCAGGATTAATTTCAGGGAATGGATTGTTGCGACTCATTAGGTCAATCAATTCTTCCTGAATAGTGTCAATGTTTACATTTTTTTCTTCACAGACTTGTTCCAGTGTCTTCTTGCCTCCACAGCAGAAATCAATTCCGTTTCGTTTTAAAATTTTGGCGGCACGAATATCTTCGCGCACTATTTCACCTATGGTTTGATGACTGAGATTGATTTCTACTACTGACATGCCCTGATTTTTTTTGTAAAAGTAGACATGCAGGTCTTTTATTATCCTGATTTTGGTCAGGTAATAAGGTGATATAAATCACCTATAGCTAAACCGAAATAGAACCTTTTCTGAAATCCGTTTTACCCAGAATGGCGTTAATCAAAAACGGTTTACCAAGTTTGTTGGCTTCACGCGCTTTTGCAATGGCATCAGGTAATTGAGATAGCGCTGTAATTTTTATTCCATCACCCCCGTAGCCTTTTGCCACTTCATGATAATCAGTAAAAGCAAGGTCTGTTGCAACGCTGTCGCCAAGAAAATCAACCTGGTCTCGGGCAATTTGTGCCCAGCTGGCATCGTTACCGATTAAGGCAATTACAGGAATTTTGTGACGGGCAAAAGTGTCGAACTCTGCAAGAGTATATGCTGAAGAACCATCACCATAAATAATCCAGGTTTCCTCATCAGGGCGACACAGTTTGGCACCCATTGCAAAACCGCCACCAACACCCAGGGTTCCGAAAACGCCCGGATCAAGCCATGACAGGGGAGAGCGTGGGTGAAGAATATATGAACACGTTGCTACAAAGTCACCGCCATCAGCAACTAAAACTGTTTTTTCGGGCAGCATTTTTTCCAGTTCACGGAATAATGCAACAGGGTTGATGCCTTCTGTTTTTTCTTCTGCTTTCTTTGTTATTTCTGATTCGCGGGTATCATCGCTTTTTCTTAAGTGATTAATCCATTCTGAATGTTTAATTTTTTCATGCTTCAAGTTTTCCGAAAAAGCTATCAGAAAATCACCCGGCTCTCCATGCACAGCTATTTGCGGCTTGCGGTTTTTATACAACTCTTCGTGAGAACGGTTTACAGAAATCAGTTTTACTTTTGATGAAATGTGTCTTCCGTAATCCATACGAAAATCGCATGGAACTCCGGCAAGCAAAACCAGATCAGCCTCACGCAAAGCCACTTTTCGATTGTGTCGCGCCTGTAATTCATGGTCAGCACCTAATAACCCGCGTGCCATTCCACTAAGATAAACAGGTACGCCAATTTTTTCAATTGCTACTGAAATTGCTTTAGCATTCTGGGCTTGCAGCATGGTTTGCGAGCCGATTATCATTACCGGTTTCTTAGCT
>SXHM01000060.1 GCA_005773695.1 Bacteroidota bacterium | reverse complement strand
GCAAAACCAGGTGCGCCTTATGTCTGTATTGAGCCCTGGATCGGTTGTGCTGAAAATGCAGGGAAGGAGATTGACTTCACGGAAAAAGAACACTGTAAAATTCTGCAGCCCGGAGAAAAATTCTCTTGCGAGTTTTCGGTGATCATCGGAGAATAGCATCATCAAAATCCCTATTTTCGTGCCTCTTTTGAGATGGACTTAGGGGCAGTAAAGAATTGTTTTTCGCAACATCCGCGCATCGCTGAACTGATAAATTTGCTTTCGGCAGGGAATGCTACGCACATTCACATAAAAAATCTTGCCGGTTCATTTTCTGCTTTTGCTGCGGCAACTGTTGTTTCGCAAATTCCGAAAACGCATGTTTTTATTTTGCCGGGCAAAGAAGAAGCCGCCTATTTTCTTAATGATATTGAAGTGATGCTGGGTAAAGACCAGGTTTTGTTTTTCCCGATGTCCTATCGCAGACCGTATAGTGAAGAGGAGCAGACCGACAATAGTAATGTGGTGGAGCGTGCAGAAACGCTAAACAAGCTCAATCAGAATTTTGCCCGTGCGGTTGTAACTTATCCCGAAGCACTTTCTGAAAAAGTGGTAACACGAAAAGTGCTGGAGAAAAACACACTGCTTTTGAAAACAGGCGACACACACGGAATTGATTTCATCACAGATGTTTTGTTTGAATATCATTTTGAGCGTGTGGATTATGTATTTCAGCCGGGGCAGTTTGCAGTGCGTGGAGGTATTGTAGATATGTTTTCGTTTTCAGGCGAGTATCCCTTGCGTGTTGAATTTTTCGGGAATACGATTGAAAGCATCCGTAGCTTTGATCCTTCCACACAATTGTCGGTTGCTAATCTTGTACGGGCCACTATTCTTCCTAACGTGCAACAAAGCCTGTTGCACGAAAGCCGTGTTTCGTTTTTAGAATTTATTCCGGCTGAAAGTCTGGTGTGGATCACAGATGTAAGAAGTGCCGTTGCAGTTTTAGATTCAGAATTAGAGATAGCAAAAACTGCTTTTGAAAATCTGAAAACAGAACTGAATTATTTGCCGCCTGAGGAAAAATATATCAGCGGAAATTATTTTATTGAGAAGTTTAACCAACACAATGTTGTAGAATTTGGGCAGGCAGAATATTTTGATGATGTAAAAACGATTGAGTTTAATACTTCGCCACAGCCTGCATTCAACAAGAACTTTGAGATGCTGGGCGAACATTTGCGAAAAAATACCGCAGCAGGTTATCAGAATTTGTTAGCAGCAGAAAATCCGAAACAGGCCGAACGCTTGTATTCCATTTTTGAAGATATGCCTGTGAAAGCAGGTGAAAAAAAACCTGAGTTTACTCCACTGGTAGTTTCTGTTTCGGAAGGATTCACCGACCACGATTTAAAAATTTGTTTTTACACCGACCACCAGATTTTTGAGCGGTATCACCGTTTCCGTTTGCGCACCGGTTTTAAGAAAACAAAGGAAGCGCTTACGCTGAAAGAATTGCATGGATTAAATCCGGGCGACTATGTAACGCACATAGATCACGGCATCGGGAAGTTTGCTGGGCTTGAAAAAATTGATGTGAACGGAAAGATGCAGGAAGCTGTCCGCCTTGTTTACCGCGACAATGATATTCTGTATGTGAGTATTCATTCTTTGCATCGTATTGCAAAATATTCAGGGAAAGATGGGTCAGAGCCGAAAATAAATAAACTGGGTTCAGCTGCATGGCAGGCCTTGAAGCTGAAAACAAAATCAAAGGTTAAAGACATTGCCAAGGATTTAATCAAGTTGTATGCACAACGCAGAGCAAAAAAAGGTTTTGAGTTTTCGCAGGATAATTATTTGCAGACCGAATTGGAGGCAAGTTTTATTTATGAAGATACACCCGATCAGGTAAAATCAACTGCGGATGTTAAGAAGGACATGGAGCAGAATTTTCCGATGGATAGATTGATTTGCGGTGATGTTGGTTTCGGAAAAACGGAGATTGCAATTCGTGCCGCATTCAAAGCAGTGTGTGATAGTAAGCAGGTTGCAATACTGGTTCCCACAACTATTCTTGCATTGCAACATTACAAAACATTTTCTGAGCGTTTGAAAAATTTTCCTTGTCGTGTTGATTATATCAATCGTTTTAAAACTGCAGGACAACAAAAGGAAACTCTGAAAAAATTAGAGAAAGGCGAGATTGATATTATCATCGGCACGCATCGCATCGTAAGTAAAGATGTAAAATTTAAAGACCTTGGTTTGCTGATTGTGGACGAAGAACAGAAGTTTGGAGTTGGTGTAAAAGAGAAGCTGAAAGCCTTTCGTGTGAATGTGGATACGCTTACGCTGACAGCAACACCTATTCCGCGAACGCTGCAGTTTTCGTTGATGGGCGCACGCGATTTATCAATTATAAATACAGCACCTCCGAATCGTTTTCCGGTAATTACAGAAGTGCATACGTTTAATGAAGAAACAATCCGTGATGCAATCCGCTATGAAATTGACAGAGGCGGTCAGGTATTTTTTGTAAATAACCGTGTGGAAAATATCCGTGAAGTCGCTGGAATGATTTCCAGATTATGTCCTGATGTGCGCGTTGGCATTGGACACGGACAATTAGAAGGGCATCAGCTTGAAGATGTGATGATGAAATTTATTGAAGGTGAAACAGATGTATTGATTGCTACTACCATTATTGAATCAGGGCTGGATATTTCCAATGCAAACACAATCATCATAAATAACGCACAGTATTTCGGATTGAGCGATCTGCACCAGATGCGAGGCAGGGTAGGGCGTTCCAACAAAAAAGCATTCTGTTATTTATTGGCTCCGCCAAGTGAGATGCTGAGCACAGAAGCAAAAAAACGTTTGCGTGCGATTGAAGAATTTTCAGAATTGGGCAGCGGTTTCAATATTGCGATGCGCGACCTGGATATTCGCGGAGCAGGGAATTTATTGGGTGCAGAGCAAAGCGGATTTATTTCTGACATCGGGTTTGAGATGTATCATAAAATTCTTGATGAAGCGATACAGGAATTGAAATTGGAATTAGATCAGGAAACCGATATTCAACAGAAAGAACGAAAACCTAATGCAGCCCGGCATATTCAACAGCTTGCTTATGTTAGGGATTGCGTGATTGATACTGATATGGCAATTCTTATTCCCGATGACTATGTGAATAATATTACTGAAAGGCTCGGGCTTTACCGTGAATTGGATGACACGGAAAATGAAAATGAATTAATCGTTTTTGAGAAAAATTTAATTGACCGTTTTGGCCCTTTACCAAAAGAAGCGACCGAATTACTGAACACCATTCGCCTGCGATGGATTGCAAAAGAAATTGGTTTTGAACGGTTGATCCTGAAGAACAAAAAACTGGTTGGCTATTTTATTTCTTCGGCCAACTCACCGTATTTTCAAAGTGATGCTTTTGGGAAGGTGCTTAATTATGTGCAAACGCATGGCAAAGATTGCCGCATGACTCAGAAAGGGGATAAGCTGATGTTGAGTTTTGAGAATGTGGTTTCGGTTGTGGATGGGATTAAGTGGTTGAGGGGGATTCTTGGGAGCTAGGTTTTTCATATAGAGCTATCAGCAGCTCTGAGCGCTTCTTCTTCCTGACTTGACAAGAGAATAAAAGTATTAAATTTGAGTAATGATACCCCTTGATGGTTCGGGATGGGTAATAAAAAGACTGGAATAAATTACTCCTTGTCGCCTTCCTTAATAATCACTTCCACTTCTTTATGCATTTTGCAGCCGGCTTTTCCAGCGCTGTCGTTGCAACATTCCATTTTGCATTTTCCCTCATCCTTACATTTGCCATCTTCACCTTTAGGACAAGTGCAGTCTTTAATACATTTCCCATCTTCAGTCATTTTGCATTTGTGCCCGTCTGCAGTCATAGTGCATTCACCACCGCCATGACGCATTTTTTTCTTCATCATCATGTGATGGTCGCCCTCCATCCTACATTCTTTTTTACATTTTCCTTCTCCTCTTTCCATTTTGTCAACTCCGCGAAAAAGTTGGCAGGCAAGAACTAGAATAGCAGTAAGCAATACAAAATATGCAAGCAGTTTTGATAGAATTCCAAGATTTTCGTTGCGCACTTTTGCAAGAAGATGAACCGAAGCAATAATTACTAACAACGTTACCGAGAGAGATAAAAAATACATGGCTTTTGGTTTTTAAGGGTTAATAATGAAACACAAATTTAAAAATTATTCAATAGGTGGCGGCTGTATCATGTCTTTGCGCACAAAGGCATAAGGAAACTCTACATTAATGCTGTTCAGAAATTTGCGGGCTTCCAGCTTAGTGCGGAAATCGCCCACACGCACAATAAAATTAGGATTATTAAAATCAAGGTAAGCAGGTACATCAGGGTATTTTGTAACAAAAGAAGAACGTTTTTCATTGGCACGTTCACGGGCACCGTTTCCTGAGTCAGAAAAAATCTGAACCCTGAAACCGGGAAAACCTTTGCCTTCGGAATTAACTTTTACATGTTTTTCAACCAGCAAATCAATTTTTGGGTCGGCAACAACGTTTACTTGTGCAAAGCAACAGGTTCGGGCAACAAGCAACAGAAATATGAAAATAATTTTTTTGCTGTTCATAATTATGATTGGCGCAAAGGTAAAACTAAAACCAAAGCAAACTTTGCCACAGATTCACAGATTAGAACCAAATAATTCAAAAAATCTGTGAATAAGTGGCAACTTCTTATTCTAATAATTATGCCATGATTTCAGCGTGTTTATTTTTTACCTTCGCAGCACTAAAAATCCTCCTTGGAAAATATAATAAAAATAACACACATAGCACGGCACTATACCATTGGAACCGAACTGGTAAAAGCCCTGAACGATGTTTCCATAAACATCAATAAGAACGAATATGTGGCGCTTATGGGGCCTTCCGGTTCTGGAAAATCAACACTCATGAATATTCTGGGTTGCCTTGATACGCCAACTGCCGGAAGCTATGTACTGAATGGAACAGACGTAAGTAAGCTTAAGGATAATGACCTTGCCGAAATCAGAAATAAAGAAATAGGTTTTGTGT